>JANYDJ010000053.1 GCA_025363675.1 Flavobacteriaceae bacterium
GCCGTTATTGCGAGAAGCGGTGGGCATGTCTGTGCAATGGGCGACGAAGCAATCTCCCTCGAAGTATAATCCTGGGGTGGAGATTGCTTCGTCGGAAGCCTCCTCGCAATGACGGCGTAATTATGAAAGATGTCTATTATATAAAACACCAGGTGACTGGACACATAACCAAGCCAAGAGAGCTACACTGCTTTTTAAACACTTTCCTGTTTTAGAAAAAGCATATCACTTGAGCTTGGAGTTTAGGTTGATATATGAAAGCAGAATAAAATAACAAGCAATTACAAGATTAAAAGACTGGAGCGGCAAAGTAAGGCAAAGCGGTATTAGCGAATTTAACTCTGTGGCCAACTCTATAAACTATAACTGGGAAAATATATTAGTTCTCTTTTATAATTCAAAAAGCTCATGCCGTTATTGCGAGAAGCGGTGGGCATGTCTGTGCAATGGGCGACGAAGCAATCTCCCTCGAAGTATAATCCTGGGGTGGAGATTGCTTCGTCGGAAGCCTCCTCGCAATGACGGCGTAATTATGAAAGATGTCTAATGTATTATTTACTGCTCTATATATGCACTAATTTATTAGTAAACAACACTATACAGCAGTTTCCCTTTCTTAAAAAAAAGAATATATGACGATAATCATATCATAAGAATGTGTTATATCATTTTTCGCCGCTTATTAATATCGGTAGTTTGCATATAAATAAACTAACTAAAAAAATACACTCATGAAAAACTCAATTAACACCCTGCTACTCTCAGCCCTATTCTTAGCTAATATGCCAAATGGATTGGGACAACTCTACTCGCAAAATTCAAGCAATGGTATTTATCACAATACCCATTCTACTGAAATTGGAACCATTGACACCAACGAGAACGACGTTTCATTGCTATATCAATATAAGCATGAATTCCAAAACGATAATGAACCTAAGGGAGATGTTATAAAACATCGCGATTCGACTACTGTATCAGATTCAAATAATACTATAGCCACCACTGAAAATACCTGGGGAGCTATCTCTTCCGAAAATCTGAATGGCGAGAATCAATTACACTGGACCTTAGAAAAAGAAGACAATATAGATTACTTTGTAATTGAACAATCAACCAACGGCAAAGATTTTTCTGAAGTTGGAAACCTAAAAGGAAATGAAAAAGATATTATATCAAACCAATTTACTTTTGTACATAAAGATGCTATAGTTCCCCTCTCCTACTACCGCGTTAAACAGGTAGATTTGCAAGGCAAGGCAACCTATTCGAAAGTGATGCGGATGAGTGCAAATAATAATGCTGCCGCTACTATTAGCAGTATGATGGTATATCCAAACCCAGTAAATAGCAATGCCGATATTTCTGTTAACTTTAGCCAAGGCAGTTCCTATATGCTAAACATTACAGACGCAGAAGGTAAAATGATTGTAACACAAGCGGGCAATGCCAGTAAAGGTGTCAATAATATACCATTTGATATGAATGGACAAAAATCGGGTATCTATTATATATCATTAACAGGAGCAAACGGCCTGTCGCATGTATCAAAATTTGTAAAAGATTAAAAACATTATACAGTGTTGGTTGACACTGATAAAATAAAGATTGATTTGGTTAATTTGATTAAAAGCCACCTAATAGTAGGTGGTTTTTTTTATACCGGTGTATGCAAAACTTCCATAAATATTTATCATTATAAAACATGCCAACGCTAGACAATAAAGGCCTTGGGAGATATCATTCACAATTAATATTTAAACCAAGAATAGGGCGTACATGATTACAATCATATAATGTGGGTGGGTTATATCATTTCTCAGTTTTTTGATATCCCGTTATTTTGTATCATAATAAAATCACAGAAACTAATTAACAAAAATAAATAAATTTCAAAAATGAAAAACTCAATTAAAACATTGCTTATTAGTATTATCTTAATGAGCTTTAGCCCAAAAACCCAAGGTCAAACTGTTTCAGGAGCCTTGTGGAGTTCAGCCAGTAGTTATACTTTAACAAGTAGCACTACAAGCCCAGATGGTGTAGTAAGTAATCGTGAACTTAACTTCCCCAAAAGCGTTTCTTATTCAAATTATGAAATGCAAAATTCACTGCTATTAAGCGACCATAGCCCAAGCTATAGTGCTGATACAAGTTCAGAACTCTTTATATATAATGCAAAGAGTCCGATGTTCCTTGCCAATGAGTCTGACGAAGATTCTACCAGTGCCAAAGCGAACAAACTAAGCGAAGATGATTTCTTTATGTGGGGCAACGAGTCGGAAGAAAACAATATAGATTATTTTGCAATTGAAAAATCGATTGATGATGAAGATTATTTTGAAATTGGATACATAAAAACTTCAGGAATCCAACCTCCCGATTATAATACTTCTAGCCGCATTCAGGCCAATGGACCTTTGTGCTACTATAGAATTAAGAAAGTAGACAATATGGGAAATGTAAAATACTCTAAAAAATTAATTGTGATATTAAGTGACACAGCAAGTATGAGAAGTATTAAACTTGATTCGCACCATTCAAACAAAAATACAAAAGCAACCTTCTCGCTAAGTGAAAACTCAGTATACATGCTTTCGATGACCGATGCAAACGGTTCTATGGTTTCAACGGTAAATGGCAATGGTACCAAAGGTGAGAACACCATCACCCTCGACACCAAAAAATTGATAAGAGGTAATTACTATATATATATTACCAACGCTAAAGGGCTAACACACGTGGCCAACTACCGCAAAGTAAATTAATATAATTCTTAACTGAAGTACAAAATACAAATTACGAATTACAGATTGGGTAACGCCTGATTTGTAATTCGTATTTTGCGTTATATAATACTTTCAAATACTAAATACTAAATTCTAAATACTAAATTCTAATTACTAAATTCTAATTTCTAATTTCTAATTACTAATTTCTAAACATAGGCGATTAAAATTTCACCCACTTGCCGTAGCCCCTACTTCCATCAGCATCTAACTTAAGCACCCAATATATACCTGGTGCGATAGATTCAATCTCGGCCTGCAACTTATTATTTATCGCTTTCTGATTAAATATATCAACCACCAATTTTCCTTCTGAATTAACCAGTTGCAAGCGTGCCAATCCTTCTGTTAAACTATCCCAAGTAATATTAAGGGTATTTTGAAATGACGGATTTGGGAATATATATAATTTATATTTTCTATTACTTGTCTCAGCAAAATCGCAAGTGTGGTCCAGTAGTTCAATTTGTTTTCTGGCCCAATTGCGTTGCTCAAGTATAAAAGGAATTATTCCTGGTAAATTACGTTTGAGCCTTAATCCAGAACGCGGAAAAGTAAAATCGGTGCTCACTTTGTCGCAGGTTAATGAACCATCAAACGATTCGTAGGGATAAAATTTATTGGTATCATTATATACTGCCTCATCAATAAGTTGGTGCCATCTTAAAATAGTAGTATCTACATATTCAACCCTAAACTGCTTGTGGAGTATATTACATACAATATCATAATATTGCGTTTTCCATTCATCGATACTAAACAGTGCTTTAATCAATGGCCTATCATCGTAGTGATTGGTGGGAAGCAAATACTGGGCTCCCACTAACCTATTAAGATCCAGTCCGGTTTTGTTGGGAAATGTTTCGTTCATATCCCACGATATCCAACGGATACTGCCATCGGGATGTTCATATACATAATAGTTATTTCCATTGGCCCAATAACTATCCCAACTATATACCAATTGTTCAATAGCAAGCAGGGTTAAATAATCTTTCACATTAAACAAACGGAGCAAACTATCTTTAAATCCAACTTGTGTTGGGTGGTTAATTACCTCTGTAAAATGTATCAACCTGGTCCAATCATCAATGGTATTATTGGTTTTTAGTTCAAGCCCGCTTTTCTTCTTATATAAGGTATCTTTTATATCAATCTCTTTCAGATAAGCTTGACCAGTTTGTGCGGTTTTATATAAGTTTCCGTCATTGCCTTTTGCTCCAAAATGGTCTTTCAGGAATGTTTTATCTACATTCTCAACCAATATATATAAGCCCCAATATTGTTCATTGATATACACTTTTGCATAAGCAGTTCTAGGAGCTGGCAGCCCTAGGTCTCTCACCAATTTGTAACACAATGCTTCCCTCACAAAAGAAGGATCATCGGTAGAATTATTTAACAATAAATTTTTAAGCCCGTCCAGTTTCTGATTCTTAAAAGCATCAATCGCTATTTTAAAAGGTTTTTTATACTTTATGGTATTTAAAAAAACCGAAGCATTTCCCCGTTCGCGTATACCAACGGTATCAAACTTAACACCATCAAATTCAAACAAGCAGGGTCTTGATATTTCGGGGTAATGGTCTGGGTCGTCGCGGTGGCGGGTATAATCTAAACTAAGAGTATCAAACCACTGTGCTGGGTTTATGATAATACGAACCTCGTGCAGCACATTGTCATTAAACACCTTATTGCCTGATTGTGCACAAGCATGGATGCAAAAAAAACAAATGGATATAATATATAAATACCTCATGGCAAGGTATGGGTACTGTTAAGTTTATGATAATACTTTCCAAACTCTTTTCCTGAGCGAATACCTATCATAAAACAAAAAGAAGTATTTTGGTTAATATTAAATATAGCCCGTTGCAAATCGAGTTCGGCAAACAAACGGTAACGATTTTTATGCAAATATTCCGTGCCGAAATGTAAACCTGTACTTATATAGTTTCTGTTATTTGCTACAATGGTAAAATTGATGTCGGCACCGGTATAATAATTTAATTTACGGGTATAATCAAAAGGAATATAATAACTACCGCCGATACCCAATCTTTGAATTTTAGATGGATTGGTAGAGAGAAAAATCAACTCCGCGTACCGCGACCAGTGCCCCCACTTAAGTGTGCCGTAGCGATAATTGAAAGCGGCAGAAGTACGCTGCTCATTTTTATATAATAACGTAGACCAATAATCAATATGACTGATGCCCAAAGAGGCCGAGAAAAAATTTGTTTTGTAGGTAAGTCCCTTCACTGAATCAATATCAGTCCACAAATATTTTTGGGTACTGTGGTCAAATTTTTTTAAAGTGATATTGATGGAATCGCTGTAAATTACTTTCCCCGATTGGGTATTCCCATTTTTTAACACCAATAAATCTCTGCTAAGTTTTTGAGAAAAAACAAGTGCGGGTAGGGTAACAACCAACAGGGTCAAAGCTAATTTTAATGGGGTATTCATCCTTACTGCTGCGAAGATAAGATTAAAAAACTTTCTACTTTAAAGTGGAAATAACATGTAGCCCCATTTATTTATTAGAATCCTCCAGGGCAAGTGGCACAAGCTGTTTTGGGATAAATTTTATACCGCAATCCAAATATAACTTGATGTACTTTCCACGCACTTCCAAATTCATCTTTGGTATTATACATCCAATAGTTTGCTTCTACTGACAATATATTATTGATTTTATAAACAAGCCCTGCTTTAATGCCCACCGTATATTTATCCATCTTATAATTATTGCTAACAAAAGTGGTATCCATTCCTGTACTTTGTATAATAGTGGTAGATTGTTTGTTTATTCCATTTAGAAAAATACCCTGCTGCACACCCACATTAAGGGTCACTTTTTTGTACTGATAATAAAAATGGATAGGAATGGTGAGGTATGATAAATGATAATCGACATGGGTGGTTTGTTGAAAATATATATTATTTGCAGAGTCTCTATTGGTTTTCTGATAAGAATGTTTACTAGCAATATTTGAATACGTTAGTTCCGCTCCTATACCCATCTTTTTATTGAACGGATAATTATAAAACACGCCAACCTGATAGGAGGGTGATGCATATTCCCATTTTTGAAAATCGGTATATTTATTATAAGTGCCCTGCATTTTACTCACGCCCATACCCGCCTTTATACCTAGTTCTTGCTGGGCTTTAAGAGAATTATTAAAAGCAATTACACACAGAAAAAATAAAAGGTATCTTGTTTTATTTCGAAATGGACTCATGCTGCAAATATACACGATAACTCATTTATCTTGCGTTACTTTTGTTGGCTCAAAAAAAAACTAGATGCTCACTATTATCAATACAGCCGATGGCAATCCCACACTATATAGCGAAGAGTTTACAAGCCATTACCACTCCATGCATGGTTCGGTAGCAGAGAGCAACTATATATTTATCGAACAGAATTTGGCGTATTATGTATTACAGCACCAACCGGCTATTATCCATATTTTTGAACTGGGATTTGGCACAGGCCTCAATGCATATTTAGCTGCTGAATTTGCAAGCCAACATAAAATTTCAATCGTTTATCATACCATCGAATTATACCCTGTGCCGTTAGATATTATAGAAAAACTAGTATTTAATATTTTCGATATAAAGCTATATAAAAGTTTGCATGCCGCCCCTTGGGAAACTGAAACTATAATTACCCCTACTTTTACTTTACACAAGCACGAGGGCAATTTTTTAAACTACAGTTTGCCCAATTACTATCACCTGTTTTTTATGGATGCTTTTGGCCCCGTGCAGCAGCCCGAAATGTGGGAACCTGCTATGTTGCAAAAAATATATGATTCACTTTTACCCAGTGGCATAATGACCACCTTTTCGGCTCGTGGTAATTTTCGTCGCTATTTGCAAACGCTCGGTTTTACAGTAGAGAGACTGCCAGGCCCCAAAGGTAAAAGACATATTACAAGAGCCGTGAAATAATATATATAAATCTTTATACCTGATACTTTATACCTGATACTTTATACTTTATACTTTATACCTGATACTTTATACTTGACACCTCCCCCCTACTTAAACCCCTCCACATATCCACGCTGATAAACAATTGCTTTATAATGGTTATTTAAAACCACATTGGGTTTAGCACACTTGTCCCAGTAATCGTATCCCAAATTATCAGGATGCCAACGTAGCGGATTGGGCAACACCGCCACCAACCTTGCCGACTGAGCCACTATTAAAGTTTTACACGGCTTATGATAATAGTGCTGAGAAGCGGCTTCCATTCCAAAAATAGCGGGGCCTGTTTCTATAATGTTCAGATATACTTCCAGTATCCGCTGTTTGCTCCAAAGTAGCTCCATGAGGGCAGTAAAATATGCTTCCATTCCTTTTCGTAAATAACTTCGCACAGGCAACAAGAATAAATTTTTAGCAGTCTGCTGCGTAATAGTACTTGCTCCCTGCGTTTTGCCTCCTTCTATATTATTTTCAGCAGCGTGTTTTATTTGGGTGAAATCAAAACCATAATGTTTGAAAAATTTTGGATCTTCACCGGTCAATGCACTTAAAGGTACTTCATGCCCCATTTCGGCAAGCGGTTTCCATATTTTGTAGGTACCATTATCTCGCTCACCATTGGTATTCTGGATATATCGCTGCACCATTAACGGTGTATAAGGAACAGGCACTACGCGATATATAATAATAGCCAACAAACTCGTTTGAAAAATAAATACACAGATACTTTTCAGGATATATTTTATTCGTTTCAGCATTATTTTTATAACAGGGCAAAGCAATGCCCCCAAATTTGTTGCAAACATAATAGAATTGATGATTGCTAACAACAACTCGTTTTTATATAAGAGCATCAGCTATCACACCCCAAAAAAAAACTAACCCATATCTCCCCTACTTTATACCCTATACTTTATACTTCATACTAAAAAAATGCACGCATTCCGCATCACCACAGCATCCATTATTATACTCATCATTATCACTCTCGATTTGTATGTGTGGCAGGCCGTTCGTTTTTCTACAAAAAAATTGAGTTCCAAATGGCAGAAAATTATTAAATATATCTATTGGGGCATCACTGTATTATATATTATTTTGGCAGCTATTGTAATATTCAATGCCAAACTTGACATACAATACCGCAATGCAATTTTCGGTTCGTTTATGACCATTTATTTTTCAAAATTGGTGATCTGTATTTTCTTGCTCATTGATGATATCAGACGACTATTTGCTTTTATTATTGGCTTATTTAAAAATAAGAAAAAGCAGGCCATTGTTGATTTACCCGTAGTGCCCGCAACCGATCCATCGAATAAAATATCGCGAAGTAAATTCATCACTTCTACCGGACTTATTGCCGGTATTGCACCATTAATATTAATGACAAGAGGTATTGCAAAAAATGCCTATAACTATCAAGTAATTTCAGTTCCACTCAAACTTAAAAATCTGCCATCCTCATTTAAAGGTGTAAAAATATTACAACTTAGCGATATACATAGTGGCAGTTGGGCCAACCGCGATGCGGTAAAAGCGGGCGTTGATTTAATTAATGCTCAAAAAGCGGATATCATTTTTTTTACCGGCGATTTGGTAAATTTTAAAACCGATGAGGCTTATCAGTGGATGGATATATTGAGCCAGATAAAAGCACCAATGGGTGTGTTCAGTATATTGGGTAACCACGATTATGGAGACTACTATTATGCTCCAGACGACCCACAAAAAGAACAAAACATGCTCGACTTATATAAAGTACACAAGGATATGGGCTGGCACTTAATGCGTAATGAACATCTCACACTTGACCGAGCTGGACAAAGAATTGGTTTGATAGGGGTAGAAAACTGGGGCGATAAAGGCCGCTTCCCAAAAAAAGGTGATTTAAAAATCGCCACCCAAAACATTCCCGATGTTCCTGTTAAGCTGTTGTTGAGCCACGACCCCTCGCACTGGGAAGCCAAAGTAAAACATGAAACACCCGATGTAGACATCATGTTTGCAGGGCATACCCACGGCGGGCAGTTTGGGATAGAAACCAGTTGGTTAAAATATAGCCCCGTGCAACATATATATAAACAATGGGCGGGAATGTATGATGATGGCAAACAAAAAATATACGTGAACCGCGGATTTGGATTTATAGGTTTCCCGGGCAGAGTAGGAATTTTACCAGAGATAACAGTTTTTGAATTGGTTTAAGGAAAGTTTTTTATCAGCCACCCATACCCGCAAAAGCTACCACATCCACCACCGCTCACTTAATACTTTATACCTGATACTTGATACCCGTTACGATACCTAAAACTACTTCCTCAAAGTTTCCTCCGGTTTATACTTCATAAAACGATGAAGGATATTTGCTTCCCAGTACGCATCGCCTTTTACCCTAAAACCCAATTGCTCATAAAAAGGGACTACCGCATCTTGTGAGCCCAAATAAATTTGCAAATTCTTGGGCATATCTTCTAGTAACCTCTCTACCAGTGCTTTTCCAATTCCATTCCCCCTATATTCGGGTAGTACACAAATTCTTTCAAGCTTGTGCCCCGCTTTGCTGTGCCTCCACCGGGCTGCACCCACCACTTCGTTATTCCACAAGGCTACATAGTTGCGGCATTGCCTAGCCTTGTCATATTTATCATACTCGTCTTTTTCCGATACCCCTTGCTCATCCTGAAACACTGCTTTTCTAATAGCATAATGTTTTTCAAGTTCCTTTCCGTCTTCTACTCTTTTTATCAGTATCATAAAAATGAAAATAAGATAACAATTTATTTATGGCCGGCAAATATACTTCTTTTAGCTACAAAAATATATGCTACTTTTTGTAGCTTCGAAAATTATTTCAGTTCGATATTGAAATTGTTTGGCAACACAAATTTTCCAATTGTACTGATTATTATATTATTCACTATACAGAACTTCTCAAAATCATGCTGATGAGTAGCATCAACAGCCAATAGCAATCCACCATTTGTTTGGGGGTCGTTTAGTAGCTGAAAATTTCGCATATTAAGCGGGCCGAATACTTTTTTTTCTATCGCATTCCAATTCCTATAAGTGTTATCGGGGATACAATTTTGGGCAAGCAACGCATCCAAATTTTCATAAACCGGAATGCTGTCTATGTTAATTTCTACTGACAAATGTGAGGCCTCGCACATCTCGTTTACGTGACCCAAAAAACCAAAACCTGTTACATCGGTAACGGCAGTTATATAATTTAACTGCGAGAATTTACAGCCTATCGAATTCAATTGCGACATGTTGGCAACATGTTGGTTTAGCAGGGGTTTGTGGGCTTCATTTTCATATTTGAGTATCCCTTTTTTTATGGCTGCGTTCACAATTCCACTTCCAATCGGTTTGGTCAAATACAATATATCGCCCAACTTAGCTCCTGCATTTGTTTTAAGATTTTCTTTGCCCACCAAACCATTTACCGACAACCCAAAAAAAGGCTCGGGGCTATTGATTGAATGTCCGCCAGCCAAATTAATTCCTGCTTCTTGGCAAGTATCCATTCCGCCTTGTATAATTTGTTTGGCTATGTCTGTGTTTAGCTCATCAACAGGG
>JANYDJ010000085.1 GCA_025363675.1 Flavobacteriaceae bacterium
TCGTATGGTTCGACTCCGCTCACCACGGCATCCGTAATCAGGCGTAAGCAAAATCGTAAATCGTATGGTTCGACTCCGCTCACCACGGCATCCGTAATCAGGCGTAAGCAAAATCGTAAATCGTATGTTTCGACTACGCTCAACATGACAAATTACAGCTTCTTCAAAAGCACCTCCGCATTTTTAAAATGCTCTTTATCCAGCTCAATACATTTTTCTAAATCATTTTTTGCATTGGCTTTATTTCCCATTTGATAATAGACCAAACCGCGGCTGTACCAAGCATAGGCATAGCCTTCTTTCTTTTCTATAGTCATGGTAAATTCGTCGAGGGCTTGTGGTAATTTGTTTTGTTGGAAATATATAACCCCCAGATTATAGTTGGCCAAATAGTGACCAGGATCGAGTTGTTTTACAAATTTAAAATCGTTTTCGGCATTAGAGAATTTTCCCGTTCTTCGTAAAAAATCGCCACGGGCATATAAGGCTTCCACATTGTTTTTATTGTTACGCAATACGTTGGAAAAATATTGCATGCACAAAGGATTATTTCTTGCACTAAATATGATACCCAATTGCAGCCATGCTTGCCAATAGGTGCCATCAAGCTCGGTAGCTTTTTGGAAAAGTGCAACCGCATGGCCTGTATCGGCTTTTATATCTTTATACATTTCTCCTTTAAAAAAAGGAGTTTTGGGATTTGTAGGATCCAATGTTTCCAATTGCTTAAAGCACCATTGTGCACTATCAAAATCTTTTCCTATAATATATAGTTCTGATAATTTGTGCCATGCATCAGTATAATCAGGTTTAATGCGGACGGCCTCCAGCATGGCATCGGCACACCTTCGCGTTTTGCCTATCGCAAATAAATATTCGCCGCCCATAAAATGGTATAAGGGATTTTCGGGTTGTAGTTTTATGGCATGGGCAATATCTGCAAGGGCCTCAAACTGTTTTTTGTTGTCGAAGAAATATTTAGAACGTATATAATAGTTCTCCGCATTATTGGGCTCATCTGCAACTTTAGCATTCAGTTTTACCAGAGCTTCTGGAATACTGTCATTCTTTGCTACTGGTTTGTTGCTTGCAGTATCGGAGCAAGAACTAAAAGTAAGAAATGAAAAGATTATATATAATAATAAGATTGTGGGGATTCGGGATTCGGGTTTCAGGATTCGGAGAGCTGACGCCCGATAATTTGTATATATCTTTCTCCTGTTATAATTTACCTCACGCATCGTATTTTCTGTTATAATATATCCTCCACCCCCGAATCCCGAATCACGATTCCTACTTCAGTTTTTTAAACCTAGATTTTTTTTCGTTGCTAATATTTTTCAAGGTCGAGTCGCCTACTTGCACGGGCATTTGTTGTATTCTGGCAGTGTCTACACTCATGGTAACCTTGGCAGAATCGGTATCAACTGTTGAGCCGGGGGTGGTACTGTTAGTAACGTTTGGTTTGGGTTTAGGGTTGCTTTTGTTATTGGTAACAGTTGGTGTGGCTGGGCGAACAGTTTTTGGTTTTATGGTAGCTGTCTTTTTTGCAGTGTCTATAGCCACGTCTTTTGTTACAGTTGTATCTCCTTTATCAAGTATTTTAGGAGCTACATTTTCTCCCACAATTTTACTTTTATCGGTTGGTTTTCCTTTTCCTCCAGATGCAGGTTTATCAAACGTGTCTAGGCCAATACTCCACATATAAATACCATAATTTTTTTCTTTGCTAAGACCTTTGCCTCCTGTTATTACAAATTTTTTATCAATAGTAATAAATGCTGACTTAACTGAGTTTGGAGCTTTAATAGTATATATCTGTTTACCACTTTCTACATCCCAAACTCTTACTGTTTTATCGTTTGATGAAGTGGTAATATATTTACCATCGGCACTAAAGCTTACGCCATTTACTTTAAGTTCGTGGCCGGTAAATGTACGTATTTTGGTGGCAGTTTTAGGATCCCAAAGTATTACAGTTTTATCGTTAGATGCCGTTGCTATATACTTGCCGTTTGGGGCTATAGCTATCTGATTTACTTGGTCGGTGTGGCCTGCAAAGGTGAGTAGGGTATTACCTTTAATATCTACTTGTAACACTTCGGGTTTTTGCGTGGCTACCAATAATCCTTTGCCATCGTAGCTAGAAATAATATGGGTTACCCTGCCCGGTGTGGGTATTCCCCGCTTTTGCTGCCCGCCAAGTGATAGGTCAAATATTTTTATAGAATCTTCGTCGAGTGACGCAAAAAGAAATTTTCCGGTGGCATCGCATGCCAATGCTTTCACAGGTAAGTTAAACCCTCCCAAAGTTTTGGTTACTTTACCAGCAGTTACATCATATTGCACAATCATCCAGTCGCTGGAACCACTATAAAGATATTTGCCATCTTTGCTAAAACACAGAGCCTCAACCGAAGCCTTGTGCTCATCGGCATAAAATTTTTGTTCAATACCCTGCTCATTATAAATCCTCACCGATTTATCGAAAGATGCACTTGCAAATAAACGGAGGGGCATACTGTATACCAATTTGTTGATATCGTCAGTATGTTCAGAAAGTTTTTTGTAAGGTTCTTTTATTTCTATTTGTGCCCATATACCTTGCACACAGCATAGTGCTATTATAACAAATGTTCCCAGTCTTTTCATTGTGTTTTTGTTGTGTCGGAAAAGTATTGCAATTCTAGGGCATTTGAGGCAAAGAGCGTGTAAATTTGCCGAAATTTTTTTTAACATGTTATTATTAGACGGATTACTGCGACCTGATTTTTGGTTCATGCTTATTAGCGAATTTCTGATTGGGGGAATATGCTTATTTTTTTTCTACCGCATCTTTCTCAAACCCTTTGCCAAAAGCAAAATGGAAGAAATGAAGGAACGCGAAAGACGGTTTCAGGAAATAGAAGATGCCCGAAATAAAACAAATAGCGATGACCAAAAGACTGACTGAGATGAGCAAAGGCAGCGGCTGCGGTTGTAAAATTGCCCCTGCTGTTTTATCGGAAATACTGAACGGGCTTTCGCAAAATCCAGATCCAAAATTGGTGGTAGGTTTTGAAACCAAGGATGATGCAGCTATATATGATTTGGGAAATGGGCAGCTCCTTATTGCTACCGTCGATTTTTTTACACCCGTGGTCGACGATCCTTATTTGTTTGGGAAAATAGCCGCCGCCAATGCCCTTAGCGATATTTATGCGATGGGAGGGAAACCGCTACTGGCCTTGTCAGT
>JANYDJ010000114.1 GCA_025363675.1 Flavobacteriaceae bacterium
AAAGTGCCCATGTTCTTTGGCACAAAGTGTACCTGCTGTAATTGTTTAGGGCATTGTATAATACCGTGTCGTGGTAATAAGTATCTAATGAAGGGGCTAAGCTGGAGAGACCTGTGGTTACTGAATCGAAATCGGCATCGCCCATGGTAGCCATAACTGGTGCGAGCCTCATACGGTCAGTCTCCTGACTAACGAAACCGAGAACAATTAAAACAACCTTACTATTTTGCCTTTCAAATCTGCTTTTAACTTATTGCATACTACAGAAAGTGAAACTAAATATTTGCTTTCTTTTCTTCTATTTTTTAGTTGGGGCAGCAGTTTATTAAAGCCAGCAAAAGATTTATAATACCAAATTTTTCCAGCCCAGCAAACCAAAAGCTTTAAGTACATCATAATATAAAAAGTGGTGCGGTGCATACCATCGTAGTGCAGGAAACCCATTATAAGTTTGTTGCGGTTGGCTATTACTTTTACATACTCTTCGGCATGGTGCTTTTGTATAGTTGCCGAATTGGGATGGTAACAGATAGATGCCGGAATATACAAGCACTCCCAACCCATTCGCAATGCACGTAAACATATTTCAGCATCCTCATAATAAAAAGGTGTGAACAGTTCGTCGTAGCCTTTCAATTTGGTTAGTTTATCTTTATTATACAATACACAAGCACCTGAATTAAATAAGGTAGAGACACTTGTTATATAATTTTTTTGCTCAAAATCTACTGTGGTTTTTAACCCCTGCATGCTCCATGCTGGATATTTACCAGCATCTTGCAATACATCGTCGTAGCCATATATAGCACCGCCTATGGAAAATAAATTGTTATTGTTCAAATATTTTATTAAGGGCTCGAAATAGTTTTCATCGATTTTTACATCAGTGTTCATGGCCAATACCCATTGATATTTTGCTATCTCAAATCCTTTATTGCAATTGGCTGAAAAACCCAAAGTGGCAGTATTCTCTATAATAATAATATCGCTATAATTTTGTTTAATGAAAGCCACAGAATCGTCGGTCGATTTATCATCTGTTATAATAACCTCGTAAGGCAAGTTCGATTTTTTGAGTGCAGTATATAAGTGCGGGAGATTCTCCTTTAGCAGCATACTGCCATTGAAATTAGGTATTACAACAGAAATATTCATTACAGGCCTATTTTTTCTATTACCTCATTGCTAATTCCTGTATAAGAAAATCCGCCATCGTGAAAAAGATTCTGCATAGTCACCATCTTTGTATAGTCGCTAAAAAGGCTCACACAATAGTTGGCACAATCTTCAGCACTGGCATTGCCAAGCGGACTCATGGCATCAGCATAATCGAAGAATGAGCCGAAACCTTTCACCCCGCTTCCTGCCGTGGTTTTAGTGGGCGATTGCGAGATGGTATTGATCCTCACCTTTTTCGATTTGCCATAATGGTAGCCGAAACTTCGGGCAATACTTTCCAACATGGCTTTGGTATCGGCCATTTCACTATAATCGGGAAATACGCGTTGGGCAGCTATATAGGTTAAAGCTACCACCGAACCCCAATCGTTAATGGCATCCATTTTCCATGCTGATTGAAGCAAGCGATGAAATGAGATGGCACTAATATCCAAGGTTTTTTTCATCATTTCGTAGTCGAGGTCGGTATACGTTTTTCCCTTACGAATATTCAACGACATGCCTACAGAATGTAATATAAAATCAACCTTGCCACCCAAAGTGTCCATTGATTCTTTTAGCAGATTTTCCATGTCGGCATTTAAGGTTACATCGCAAGCAATTACACGGCTATTGGTAGCCTCGGCCAATTGATTGATGGTGCCTAACCGCAATGCTATCGGGGCATTGGTGAGGGTGAATGTTGCTCCATTGGCATGGCATTGTTCGGCAACTTTCCATGCAATGGAGTTAGGGTCGAGTGCCCCAAATATGATTCCTTTTTTTCCTTCTAAAATTTTCATTTGCTTATTTTTTAATTAACGTAAATTTATATTCTTTTTTGTTTTTGCTGTTTAAATACAATTTCAATTTGTGGTTATTCTCCTGCTCAAAACTAAAGGTATCCTTTTCTCCTTTTGTTTCCTCATTACCTTTCACCAAATATATATGCTTGGTATCAATTACACGAAGAAACTTATAGTTTTTTGAGTCTTTAATTTTTCCACTGCTGTCAATTGATATATTTTTACTACTACCATCAAAATAAGTAACGGTATAATTACCTATAAAGCTTTTTTGAATTTCCAATAACTCTTGTCTATAAACTTCAGCCAATTTTTTTGAATCTGTATCATTCCTATCAGCAGCTGTATCTTTTTTCGTTTCAATTTTCGTCACGTTTTCGGGTTCAGAATTTTTACACCCCGCCACACTTAAAGCAAAAATAAAAGCTGCATCATACCTCATTGGGCTGCAATATTAACGCAAATGTTTGTATTGGTCAATTTCAAATTTGTTAGCATGCTGTATTTAGGGCTATTTTTGCAGCTTGGAAAGAGGAGAGAACGCACGATAAACAATGGCAAGCCAATTTACATACTTCGGTGAGGACTTGAGACGCATGGTGGGCAAACGAAAAATTCGTTATGTACACATTTGGCTCAGCAGAAACTTTTGGGGCTTGGCATTGTACCGATTGGAGCGGGGCCTCTTTAAAATGATAGGCAAGCCTTACCAAGTTTTACGTATCATTCTGTCCCCAATTTTTTATCCCATACAAGCATATTCCAATATCGACATCCATTATACGGCTGATATAAGAGGGGGCATTTCCATTTTGCACCCATCGGTGGGAATAGTGGTATCGGGCATGAGTGTGATAGGCAAGGGTCTCACCATGGTAGGCGGCAATGTGATAGGGGCCAAAGATGGATGCAAACCCGGCGATATTATAATAGGCGACGACTGCAATATGGGAGCCAATGCAGTGATTATCGGGCCAATAAATTTGGGGCCGAAATTATATATTGCCGCATCGGCATGTGTGGTGCATAATTTTCCTGAAGGGAACAATACATTGGTGGGAGTACCTGCCAAACCAGTAAAAGAAAAGAATTAAACTACGTAGCGAACAGAAAAATATATTTTGAACTATAACGAGGCAAAGAAAGAATTTATAAGTACATGGGGTTCAATGGGACCATTTTGGGGAATTAACAGAACAATGGCCCAAATTCATGCTTTACTCTTAATATCGCCCGAACCGCTCACCACCGAAGATGTAATGAAACATTTGGACATTAGCCGCGGCAATGCAAATATGAATTTGCGTGAACTGATGGACTGGAGTTTGGTGATAAAAAAAGTGAAAGCTGGCGATCGTAAAGATTATTTTGAAGCAGAAAAAGAACCCTGGAAAATTGCAAAATATGTAGCACGCGAACGTCGCAAACGTGAATTATCACCTTTAATAAAATCGTTGGCAGCACTTAGCGATATGGAAGGCGATGGTAGAGACAAAAATGTGAAAGCTTTTAAGAAAACAGTAAGTGGTTTGCAGAAAATGGTGACACAAACCGATAGCTCAATCGAGATGCTAATGCATGCAGAGGAATCGTGGTTTTGGAGTCACTTGATGGGAATGGTAAAATTTTTTAAAGACTAGAAATATGAAACTGAAAAACAGACTAGCAACATTCATATTTAAAACATACCCTAGCTCAAGTTGGTATTTTCATTTGCTACCCAGTGCAAAAGGAAAAGTGCCCGTGGCCCGATGCAAAATTGCCGATGCGGGCAAATACCCAGAAGAGCCCATTGATAACTTATATGATACCACTGTGGCAAAAGAAATGGATTTGGGATACCGCCTATGGAACAAAGGCTATATGCTTGCCGATGATGTTTCTGCTTGGCCCCAAGATACTGAAAAACCCAGCATAGCCGATGAATATCGTTTTTTGCAAAAGTATTATAAAAAAGCTTGGGCCATTAATGTTTTATTTAGAAGGCTAATTACTTTTCACAATCCATTTACTGAAATTAAGGGTTTTCTAAAATCGAGAAATATTAGGCGGATTGAGCTTTTTAAAAACCACAAAGTATATACCGATTATCATTCGTTCCAGTCTACTTTATTGGCATCCAATCCCAAAGTAAGTATTATAATACCCACACTTAACAGGTATAAATATCTGAAAGACGTAATACATGATTTGGAGAAACAATCAGTTACCCCTCACGAAATTATTATCATAGACCAAACCAAACCTTTAGACCTGGAATTTTACAAACAATTCACCACACCCATTAAATTAATTGTGCAAGAAGGCCGCGGACAATGGCTTGCAAGAAACGAAGCCATTAAACAGGCAAGCAGCGACTGGCTCCTATTTTTTGATGACGACTCACGCGTTGAACCTAACTGGGTGGAGGAACACCTTAAAGGCGTTGATTATTTTAATGTCGATATTTCAGCAGGGGTAAGCATATCGAAAGTGGGCGATAATGTGCCTGCCAACTATTCCTTTTTCCGCTGGGCCGATCAGTTTGATTCGGGAAATGCCCTGGTGCATAAACGGGTATTTAAAACCGTGGGATTATATGATATGCAATATGATAAGATGCGAATGGGAGATGGCGAATTCGGACTTCGTTCGTACCTGCAAGGTTTTAAAAGTATATCACACCCCTATGCCTGTCGATTACATTTAAAAGTGAGCGAAGGTGGACTAAGACAAGTGGGCCATTGGGATGCCTTCCATTCAAAAAAATGGTTCGATGCCATTCCTATTCCCAGTGTTACTTTTTTGTACCGCACCTATTTTAACAAACTAAATGTGAAAGTGGGTATGACCAGCGGAGTGCTTACTGCCGCAGTGCCTTTCAATTTAAAAAAATACCGTAGCTTTTTGCCACTTACCTTTGTGCTTGTTATTTTGAAATTGCCGATCATGCTTATTCGCTTCAAAAAATCGTGGGATATATCTAGCAAGATGATGAAGGAAGGACCTAAAATAGAAAAGATATAAATGTTATTTAGAGAGTTATCCAAAACACGAATAAATATACTCATCCTACTTCATATAGGAATGGGATTTTTATTTCAGAATGTTGGTTGGGTCATCAATGTGTATTATTACGCAATGCTATTGTTTGCCATTTCAAATATTTTTTCGAAACAAAATAAAAATGGCATTGCACATGTATATATTATCTATCTGGTATCATTAGAAATTACCCTGCGAATGTTAAATGCCGATGTGCCGTGGGAAGGAGTGAAATATATACTTGTTTTGATGTTCTTAGTATCGCGACAGTTTCAGTCATTCAGTTCCAAATCGCCTGTATCAATTTTATTATATATATTTTTCCTACTGCCTTCCATTGCTTTAACTGACTCATCTGATTTTGAAATATTCAGAAAAAACCTTTCTTTCAATTTATCAGGCCCTCTTAGTTTGGCTGTTTCGGTAATTTATTTTTCTAATAAAGTGTTTACTATTAAAGAATTTAGGTCATTAATTTTATTGGCAATTTTACCATTGCTCACCTGTGCTACTATTATTACTTTAAGAATGCCCTCACTCGCCGATATATCATTTAAAGATGCGGCCAATTTTCAGTTAAGCGGTGGGTATGGCCCCAATCAGGTATCTACTATTTTTGCTTATGGCTTGGTATTGATGCTTGTTGCATTTTTCTTGAGCATACAGGTTACAACCTCGCCCCTTATTGATAGGCTTGTTACCTTTACACTCTTTTTATTTTGTGTAATTAATTTCTCGAGAGGAGGAATTGTTACCGCTATGATATCGGTATTTTTGGGAGCCATTATATGGCTTAGATACTCGGTATCCAAAGCCAAAAATACCTTCTTAATCGGGTTTGGAGTATTACTGATTTTACTATTTTTTGTATTCAATTTCTTTGATAATGTAACAGGTAATGCCTTGTCTCAGCGATATGGGGGTACGTTTAAAAAGAAAAATCCCAAATTTGAAAAGTTTGGATCTGGCGTCAGCGGTCGAGATGAGTTGGTAAAAGAGGATTACCAACTTTTTAAAGACCATATTATACTTGGGGTTGGGGTGGGCATGGCTAAATCAGCACGACTTGAATTTGGTCCTCGCTATGCAGCATCGCACACCGAACTTACACGCTTGTTATCTGAACATGGAATATTTGGCTTGGGGGCACTCATTATATTATTGGTAATACCCATCCAACGGTTCCTTTCTTATAAAGCGTATTATCGAAAACTATTGATGGCGGTTTTTGTAAGTTTTTCAATTGTTGCATCGCTCCATGCGGCCATGCGGCTATGCGTAATGGGTTTTGTATATGGCCTTGCATTTATTAATTTAATGCCTGACAAGGAAGATGTTGACACCTCGGAACAAGTAAGGCAAAGGTATCTGGAATGGGAAGCTTATGAGGACGAGTTGAAATACTTGGGTGCATAAACTACCATGCTTTTCAATTCTTTATATTTTGCCCTTTTTTTTCCCTTAGTCACCTTTCTGTTTTTTATTGTTCCAGTTAAAGCCCGAAATTATTTTTTGCTGTTGGCGGGTTGCATCTTTTATATGGCCGCTATTCCGTCCTATATTATCATACTTTTTGCGGCAATACTAATAGACTACTTTGCAGCATTGCAAATACAAAAATCAGAAAACAATGCCCATCGAAAACGTTGGCTTATTATAAGTATTGTTGCCACCTGTGCCCTGCTTTTTGTATTTAAATATATAGATTTCTTTATTGCAAATCTCAATATATTCTATTCCATATTCGACCACGAGCAATTAAAACCTTTTAAAATATTATTGCCAATAGGTCTCTCTTTTCATACTTTTCAAAGCTTGTCGTATGTAATAGAAGTATATAATAAAAAGTATACTGCCGAAAAAAAAATATCGGATTATGCATTATATGTAATGTTTTATCCGCAGTTGGTAGCAGGGCCTATAGAGCGGCCGCAAACATTATTGGCTCAAATAAAAAAGCCCAAATATTTCAACTATTATAATTTCAAATATGGACTCACTTTAATGTGGTGGGGGTTCTTTAAAAAAATGGCCATTGCCGACCACCTTTCTTTCTTTGTAGATAAACTATATGACCACCCCACTGCCGCTACAGGGGCCGATTCCCTGATGGGAATATATTTCTTTGCTATCCAAATTTATTGCGATTTTTCGGGATACACTGATATTGCAAGAGGAGCTGCCAAAATAATGGGATTCGATTTATCATTGAACTTTAACAAACCCTATTTCGCCACTTCATTTGCTAATTTTTGGCAACGATGGCATATCAGTCTTTCCACCTGGTTTCGCGACTATATATATATACCCCTGGGCGGAAATAAAAAAAGACATATACTAAACCTGGTCATCACCTTCCTTATTAGTGGGCTGTGGCATGGTGCCAGTTGGACCTTTATTGCATGGGGGGCAATACATGTAATATACCTGATAACGGAATTTTATATAAGAAAAACCTCCTTAAAGTTGCCAAAAATATTAAAACAGATTATTGTATTTCATCTAGTATGTTTGGCTTGGATATTCTTTAGAGCAGCTAATTTTACTGAAGTTTCAGCGGTGTTTAACAGCCTCGTTACACACACCTATACCCAAACAAATTTTATGGGTAATTTTGAAAACACACTTGAGTTTGCTACTGTATTTTTAATGATACTCATTTGCTTCTGGATAGAATTCAGATACAAACTCAATCCATTATTTGAGCTTATGGTTCACAAAAAACTATATATTCAATATATGTATGCCCTCTCAGCAATTTTAGTTCTGATATTTTTTGGCAGTTTTATTAAACCCCAACAATTTATATATTTTCAATTTTGAGGAGGCTTAAACATATCGCCTTTTTGGGTATTATAGTAATTATATTATTATATGTTTTGGATGGTGCTTTCACTTCTATTTTCTCAAATGATACGTATTATAAATCGTCGTGGGTATTGAACAAGAAAAACGAAAGTTATGATGTGGCTTTCCTGGGTAATTCACGAATATATACCCAACTTTATACAGATACACTAAGCAAAAAATTGGGAAAGAAATGTATAAACCTAGGCGTAGATGGAACCAATATAATGCACCATGAATTGTTGCTGGATTTATTCTTGAAAAATAATAATAAAATCAAATATCTGGTATATAATATCGACCCGTGGTCGCTCAGTTTTAATTTAAACGACCCAAAAAGAACCTGGATATTATTGAACGAGATAAATGATTCAGCTGTGTTTTCAGAATATGCATCCGTATTTGGTTACCGCACTTATTTGTGGCGTTATTTTCCCTTTTGGAAATTTACCGAGTACAATTCACGGTTGGGATTGGTGGCAGCCATCAATAGTAAATTTAATTTAATAAAACAGGAGTACCATATACAAAATGGCGATTACCTAAAACCAAACAATTATATAGTTGATACACATAAAATGAATAGAATGGGTGATATCCCAGATAAATTTAAAGTAAACACCCAAAATTTATATTACCTTAATAAAATGATTGCATTGTGCAAGTCAAGAAATGTTAAATTGCTGCTTATTACCGCCCCCATTCTCGACTTACAAAAACAGGTAACAAAAAAAACCGACCCCATAACACAGCAATATTTAACCCCTATTTTTGATACAAATCATATTCCCTATCTCGATTTCACCCACCTAGATATTGGCCTCGACTATCATAACTTTTATGACTACCACCATTTAAATAGCTTGGGAAAAACGAAATATAATAGTATACTTGCAGAAGAATTGTTAAAACAGTTTGAATAGATGATAAAAGAATTCCAAGGAAAGTTATATCAAGACCGTGAAATGAGTTGGCTGGCGTTCAACGAACGGGTTTTGCAAGAGGCTGCAGATGATACAGTACCCTTATTGGAAAGGCTGAAATTTCTATCCATTTTTTCTTCCAACCTCGATGAATTTTTTAGGGTTCGTGTAGCTTCAATTAGGCGTTTGCTTAAAGTGGGAAAAAAAGATTTGCTGCCCATGCAACACACCCCCACCATTGTGATTGACCTTATTCAGAAAAAAGTATTATACCTGCAAACCAAGTTCAATGAAACCTATCAAAGTATTATTGAAAATCTGGAGCAAGAAAATATATTTATTGTGGATGAAAAAAACCTCACCACTGAGCAGTCTGCAGAAGTGAGAGCCTACTTTGCCAACTCCGTGCTACCCTTTTTGTTCCCTATTATAATGGATGAAAAATTTGAATTGCCTTTGCTAAAAGATAAATCCATTTATCAGGTAGTGAGCATGAGCAACAAAGACAATTCGAGCAAAACATTATATTCCATTTTCGAGCTTCCCACCGATGTAATCAGTAGATTTTATTTAATAAAAACTGGGGCAAAAAATGCTACCCATATTATATTGTTAGACGATGTAATCCGCTCATCGATGGATTTGCTTTTTTCCATTTTTAACTACGACGAGTTTCATTCGTATACCATAAAAGTTACCCGCGATGCTGAACTGGACCTCGATAGCGACCTTACCCGATCGCTGCTCGATATTATGCAACAGGGCTTGAAGAACCGCAAAAAAGGAGCACTTACCCGATTGGTTTACGACGAAAGAATTCCTGCAGAAATGCTCACTTATTTAATTAACAAACTAAAAGTTAGTACACGAAGTTTAATACCCGGCGGTCGCTATCATAACTATAAAGATTTTTTCGATTTCCCCGTCATTAAAAACAAAGCATTATATAACTATGCCCTGCCGCATGCAAAAATACTTACACTCGATAATTCCAAAATTCTGTTTGCAGCCATCAAACAAAAAGATTATATATTGTATCATCCCTACCATAGTTTCGATTATATAATTAGGCTGCTACGTGAGGCCGCTATCGACCCGGGAGTTCAAACAATTAAAATAACTTTGTATCGCGTTGCCAAACATTCAAGCATTGTTCACGCACTGATTAATGCTATAAAAAATGGAGCCAAAGTTTATGCATGGATGGAGCTGCAAGCTCGCTTCGATGAAGAATCGAATATATATTGGGCACAAAAACTGGAAGAGGCCGGAGCTCAAGTATATTATGGAAAACCAGGGCAAAAAATTCACTGCAAAATGTGTTTGATATCACGCAAAGAAGATGGAGAATTGGTAAACTACGGGCATCTCTCCACAGGAAACTATAATAGAATTACCGGACGTTTATATTGCGATTTAGGTTTGCTTACCACCAACAAAGAAATAATTGCTGACATGGCCGCCACTTTTAAAATGCTGCAAAATCCTGAAAAAGCCGCAAAAACGAAACATATCAAGGTGGCTCCGCATAATCTTAAAACATTTTTTCTCAACAAAATTGAATATGAAACCGTATTGGCAAGGCTGGGAAAAAAGGCCTATATCACTGCCAAAATGAACAGCTTAGTGGACAAAGATATTATTGACAAACTATATGAAGCTTCCAAAGCGGGTGTGAAAATAAATTTGATTATTCGTGGTATCTGTTGCTTGGTCCCTGGGGTGGAAGGCCTGAGTGAAAACATCTCCATCATCAGTATTATCGACCGTTTGCTTGAACACTGTAGGGTATTTATCTTCGGAAACGATGGCCAAGAAATTATATACCTGAGCAGTGCTGATTGGATGACCCGTAATTTGGAAAACAGGATTGAAGCCGCCTTCCCTATACTGGACATGGACTGCCGCAAAATTATTAAAGACCTCATCAACCTACAACTGAGTGATAATGTGAAGGCCCGAATTATTGACCCTAACCTAGACAATGGCTATAAAGATGATGGCAAAAAACCCATCAGGGCACAAATGGCCATTGCTAAATATCTGGGTAGCTTAAAACAATGAGCAAAAAAATTTGCCCGTTTTGATGTTTACCCATAAATTTGCACTCCTAAAAAATAAAATAATCATGGCAGTTACCAGACTTAAAAGAAAAGACCGTTACAATAAAACCGTTTCAAGATTGAAACAGCAACATATAAAGCTTGTTATCAAAACAGTGAGTGTAGAATCTCCCTATAAAGATAAGACAGGCATTATAGAAGACTAATGCTCTTTTAACAAAAATATGGATAATCACCCTTCGCAAGTTGGGTGATTTTTTTATGATTATATGTCAGCACCCTTTACCATTTTAAATCCGAATTACCGTGAACTCATCATTGAAAAGCTGGTGGGGCAGCGGTTTATGCACCATATAGGTTTTCAACTCGACCGTATAGAACCCGGATTGGTAACCGCCGGTATGCAAATAGAAGAACATATTTTACAACAAACTAATTTTGTGCACGGTGGTGCCACTGCCACACTTGCCGATTTGGTAATGGGATTTGCAGCATATACCCTAGTGGATGTGGGGCAAGTAGTGCTAACCGCCGATTTAAGAGTATCGTATTTAAACCCGGGCAAAGGCGATAAAATTACTGCCAAAGGATTTGTATTTAAAGCAGGTCGGAAATTAATTTTTTGTGAAGGAGAAGTATATTGTGAGAATAAGGGTGTGCAAACTATGATAGCAAAAGCATCGGCTACCATGAGTGTGGTTAATTTAAGTGAGATTGGAGGTTAATATATTATATAACTACCTAACAAAAAAGTACCATATTTTTGACAATTTCTGTCACATTTAAGTTTGAAAATGTCATTTTTGTTTTGCTATGTAACAAAAGTGATGTTTGTAGCATAATTTTGCCAAAAACAAAATCCAAATGATTAACCTACCTAAAAGTATAGCAAAGATTGAAATAAAACCGTCAACCATAAAACCAAAGACTTTAGATATTTCAGTACATATGCCTATATGGAAAACACTTGATAAGAAAGATGGCAAGGTTTATATAAAAATGCCTTTGTTTGATGTTGAAACATATTCTATTTCAGATTCTGATGAGGATATTGATACAGCTATCAAAGAGGCAATGCATTGCTTCTTTACGGCAGCAGATAAATACGGGGGCGGTATACATAAACAGTTGCAGCATATGGGCTGGCAAATAAAAAACAAAAGGCACATTCGGTTTAAGACAAATAGACCAATAGTGAAGAAGAGACAGCCGTATATGGAACAGTTTAATTTTGATTCCAAAGAACCAGCAATACATTCAATGATGAGTACAGGTACTCCCACAACATTATCATTACAATATGCCAGCTGATTACCCGTATGTTGAAACTTCTTATTTAATGGAACTTCTGAACAACAGTGACAAGGTTATAGACACATGGCAGAAGGGTAACACCATATGTTATATGTTGAAAGGCAGTGCCAAAAATGTTGGTGCGAGAATGGTAACATTAAAAGAAGATACCGAGGTTAATTTAGAATACGCTATAGCAATAGCCTTCAAAATCAAAAAAATGGATGAGTTTTTAAAGTGGTTGGAGGAAACTAAAAACTGGAAAGACGGAGGCTATTTTGTGCCAATGGATAGGAAAAGAAACTAATGGCAAAAAGAAAAACAATAAGCCAAAGCATAATGACAAGTTACCTATAAAAGGCACTTTTTATGGATGTAATAAAAACGGTTCTGGAGGATGCCAATGAAAACTCTGCCGAGTCCGTTAAAAAACAGACTGATTTTTACACTAGCTGTCTTTGCATGTAATTCGGTATAGTTACCTAAATTATAATTAAATTTTGAAAAAGGTATTTCATCTATTGCAAAAAATGTTGGCCAAGCGTGGTTTACATTTGGTTAAATCACTCATTTATCTAAATCGTGATAAACGCATAGATTTGAGCCGCTTGGACTATAATAGGCTTGCTTGTTTAGAAATGTGCGGATACGAAATTTATGCAAATAAAATTGAAGGAAATGTGGCTGAGTTGGGCGTTTTTAGAGGTGATTTTGCAAAGGATATAAATACTGTTTTCCCCGATAGGAAATTATATTTGTTTGATACCTTTGAAGGATTCGATAACAGAGATGTGGGAACAGAAGTAGGAAAAGGATTCTCAACCGGCGACCAAGATTTTAGTGGCACCAGTGTAGATTTAGTGCTGGGTAAAATGCCACATAAAAATAATTGTATAGTGTGCCAAGGATATTTTCCGGCCACGGCAAAAGATATAGAAGACAAGTTTGCTTTTGTAAGTATCGATACTGATTTATACGAACCCATTCTTGCGGGATTGCAATACTTCTATCCCCGCTTAAACAAAGGCGGTTATATATTTGTTCACGACTATAATAACGAAGGCTATAAAGGAGCAAGACAAGCAGTACTCGAGTTCTGCAAACAACAACAAATTCCATTTGTACCTATTCCTGATTTGGGCGGCTCAGTAATTATAGGAAAATAGTTGCGGGTTGTGAGTTACGAGTTGTGGGTAGACTCCAATTTTGCTTCACAAAATTGGATAAATATTTAGCCGTATGGTCTCACAACTCGTAACTCGCAACTCACCCTACTTATGTATCGCTAATACAGGAATTTTAGAAGTGAGGGCAAAATGTTTGGTAGTGCTGCTGTGAAATAGATTACTCCAAAACCCTCTGGTGTGCATAGCCAATGCAAGCACATCGGGATTTTTACTTTCTATATATTGCTCTATACCTTCATTCACATCGCCCCTATTTAAATTTGTAAAAGATATATTTTCCGATTTAAAATGTTCTTCCAGTTTTTGTCTGGCTACTTGGTCTGCATCTGAAATATTGGGTTCGTACAATTCATGAAAATGTACCACTTTAATTTCGGCACCTACTAATTTAGCAAAATTTAACAACTGTTTTATGGAATCTATTTCATCACCATTATAGTCACTTGCATACATAATTGTTTTAATTTGGGATATAGAAGAATCCTCTGGAATGGCCCAAACAGGGCACTTTGCTTTTTGTATTAAAGCGAAAGTATTTGAACCAATTATTTTATCAATAATTCCCGATGCTCCTTTGGTACCCATTACTATATAATCGCACTTGGTTTCATCGGCAATTTGCAGCACTATGTCGCCCACAAAACCATGCATTACCGCTGTATCTACTTTTAACCAAGGGTTCTTTATTTCAAGTTCGTGTTTTATATTTTTTAATTGAAGTTCTCCCTGGGTTTGTGATTCATGTATAATAGCACCAATTGTTTCAGGCGACATATACGGATCTATATACGGTGATGGATATACATGCAATATATGTATGCTGGAGTTATTGGCTTTTGCCAAATTAACTGCAAACTGCAAGGCATGTTCTGCAGCTTTACTAAAATCGGTAGGGAATAATAAGTTTTTCATAACACCAAATAATCCATTATCTATTATACTAGCAAAAATGGCATAAATACATTGGAATGTGTTACACAACTATGATTATACATTACAACATTCATATTTTTTGGATAGTTGACCTCCGTAACATCCACTTCTCACATTTTATCCCTTCACTGGCACTTTCAAAATACTTTAAACTCAGATTTATTTTAACTTTAAAAAAATAATAGTTTAAATTAATTAGACAATAAATTACAAAAACGCTGCCTACTAAATTTAATTATTTTATTAACTAATTGATTTTAACATTAATAAATTTTATACTGCTTACATTTATTTACTCCAGATGCACTAGTTTTGCCCAAATTTAAGGGTATCTCAAAATAAAATAACCCTTTTTAAAAAAACATGTGTGGTATTTTCGGAATGGTTTTAAAACAAACCAAACTTGTTTCAGATGACTTCATTCTGAAGTTCGGAATAATTCAAAATTATAGAGGCCCTGATTATACAGGTGTTTTTACACACGAAAATATTGGATTGGGGCATAATAGACTAAGTATTATAGATGTTCATACAAAAGCCAATCAACCGTTTCAGGATTCAGAGCATGTTTTAGTTTACAATGGCGAGATATATAATTTCAAGGAGCTCAGATCTTATACACCTGATATTTCCTATCAAACCTCGAGTGATACAGAGGTGCTTTTTTATTTACTAAAGATACATGGTATTGAAAAAACCCTAAGCCTTATTGAGGGCATGTTTGCTTTTGCATTTTACGATAAAAGAACCCGCGAATTGGTACTTGCCCGAGATAGATTTGGAATTAAGCCATTACATTATTATGAACAAGGTGGTGAAATTTATTTTGCTTCCGAAATAAAAACACTGTGGAAGAACCTGCCACTTAGTTTAAATACAAGTATTGTACTTGATGCTTTTTATGGTGGTGCCGAAAACCACTTTTTTAAAACCCCGTTTAATCAAGTATATAATTTAGCACCGGGTCATTATATTAAAATTAATGATAATAAAATAACCAGTAACACCTGTTACTTCGATTTGACTGAGGAGTTTGATGAATCGAAATATGCTCAATATAAAAAGAAAAGCAGAAGTGAGGTTCAAGAAGAATTTGACAGTTTGATGAATGCTTCGGTAAAAAAAATGATGGTATCGGATGTGAAAATAGCCTCGATGGCTAGTGGCGGTATCGACTCCTCAGTAATTACAGCACTATCTTCGAGATATGAAAAACTAGATATTTTCACTGCTAATATTTCTGATTACAACTCTGAACTTGATGATGTTATTTTATTGAGCAAAACCTTAAACCTCAATCTGCATGTTCAAAACTATAAAAGGCAGGACTTCATTAATAATTTTGCGGCTATTACTTGGCAATACGAAGCACCTATTGTAAGCAATGTAAACGCTATTCCATTTGCCATGCTATCGCAACTAGCTAATAAAAAAGGGGTGAGGGTAGTATTAACAGGCGAGGGATCCGATGAACTATTTTTGGGATACCCAAGTATTCATTTCGATCGTATTTATAAAAGTATAAAACTCCCATTCAAAATATTAGGGGATTTGGTAAATAAAATACCGGGGATATCACCATATATGAAAAAGATTAATCCGGCTAAACAAGAAAATTTCGTGCATTTGCTCACCCGCGATTTTGACAGACAAGAGCACCGTCAACTATTTAATGAAAAACACAAAGGACTGCCCGCAAGTGATAGACAATATGTATTTTCCACTCTAAATTTAATGAGGGAGCACATGCTGGGCCTACTTCATAGAAACGACAGGATGGGTATGATGAGCAGCATAGAAGCCCGATTCCCTTTTTTGGATGAAGCATTGGTTAAATTTGGCATACATGTACCTTATCATTATAAATACCGATACATACCTAGATATTATAATAAAAAACATCCCTATCTTTTTGATAAATCGCTTGTGCGTGATTGTCTTAAGCATGAATTACCCAAACAGTTATTATATAAAAACAAATGGGGATTTGGGCAAAATGCAAACTATTTAGTTAAATTTAAACCAGGTACATTTACAGAAGGGTATTTAAAAGAAGTACTTGGATTATCATCGCAAACAGAAAAATATATGCTTCAAAATTATCCATCATATATATTATCAAAACTTTTGGCAATAGAAGTTTTTGGTAGATTATATGGATTGGGAAACTCTGTAGAAGAAACTGATGAGTGGGTAAGAAGAAAACTATATTTCTAGCAAACAAAAAATTTCTATATCATATTAATAACTCATAATTATAATTTTTCGATTTTATGCCAACGCTTCAAATTGGACATACTCTAAATTTAACTAATCACGCCCACCCTATTCCTACCTGTAAAGCAATTAAATTGGATAGGATATATAGTGATTGTGAAACTGTTGATGGCAGTGATTTGGCACTGCTATTTTCATGGATTACGAATAATGAATTAACTGGCGAAACCGCACAAGCAAGTTGTACTATTCCTTTAATGGGGAAAGGGGTTCCCAAGCCTTCATTAGATATCTTTTTTCTTACGATGAATCAAGAACCAATCATTGTAAATTTCACTCATATAAAAGAAGGCTTAACTGTAGCATGTGTAGGAGAAAATATTCCTTCCGATTTTAAATTGAAGTTTGTAATACTTAAATAACTGTATGGATACTGCAATACTTATTATACTAATTATACTATGCACCTTGGCATTATATTTTATACTAAGTAAAGCTATGAAAGACCCTAAATAATACTTAAATTATAAAACTAGTTGGTAATCCGAACACACTAATTACTAATTACTAACTACTAACTACTAATCCCTAACCCCTCCCTACATAAAAGTAACAATACCTGTTTCTATATCATAGAATGCTCCTATAATAGCAATCTTTTTTTTATCTGCCAGTTTTTTAATATGAACACTTCGGGTCAATATATCATTAATGGTATTTTTGATACTGTTTTTGGCAGTTTCGTTAATGGTGTGTTTCTTGGTCTCACCTTCTATAATAGCAGGTTTAACCCAGATTACGCAATAGGCAATTTTAAGAAATTAACTTTCGCTGAAAACTCAATGCTGAAAAGGGTTTCATAGAAATTTAGTATTCAAAATCTCTAATGCTACGCATTAGAGATTTTATATCATTGTAATTTGATTATCATCTACTTATAACCTGTTTTTTTTCTATTGCGTAATTTGGGTT
>JANYDJ010000150.1 GCA_025363675.1 Flavobacteriaceae bacterium
TTTTCTGATACTTTACCTAAATTATTCTATTGGAGATTATGCTTAGAAAAAATATTAGACATTGACAATAACCGCTTATCATCGCAGTCTTTTTCAATTTATCCCAATCCTTCCTCCGGCATTATAACATTATCTAATCTCTCCTTTCAAAAAAATGAAGAAATAACTATATACAATACCTTGGGGCAAATGGTACACAAGCAAACTACCAACCAGCAACAAACAACTGTAAATGTTGCCTACCTTCCCAAAGGCATTTACTTTCTGTGGCTTGGCGATGAAACAAAGAAAATTGTAATAGAGTAAAATAAACTTAACCCCCCCGTTATCCCCAGAGTTATTCTACGGATGCTATGATAAAAATAAGTCTCCTACTCATGCCTAATAAACCCAAATTACGCAATAGAAAAAAAACAGATTAGAAGTAGATGATAATCAAATTACAATGATATAAAATCTCTAATGCGTAGCATTAGAGATTTTGAATACTAAATTTCTATGAAACCCTTTTCAGCATTAAGTTTTCAGCGAAAGTTAATTTCTTAAAATTGCCTAATGCGTAATCTGGGTTAAAATTAATGTGACCTAAATTTTAAAATAAATAGCATCCAATTCGAAAAGGTTTTTATGATTTTAAATGTGGATGATAAAGTATATAAAATTAAACTATCAGATGTTTCACCGAAACTGACGAAAGCATCAGATCAGTTAAGAAATGACTTTATTATTTCTGCTTCAGGTTATGGCATCCATTGGCCGCAATTAGATGAAGACCTTTCAATTGATGGTCTTACGAACAAATAACATCACTTCATTCCCAAAGCCTCCCAAGCAATCTCTGCAGCTACTTGTTCTGCCTTCTTCTTCACGTGGTCTTTGCCTTCGCCCATTTGCTTGCCATCAACCCATACAAAGGCGTGGCGTAGTTTGTGGTTGCCGTTTTTAACCACGGGGCCTTCTTCAAATTTTACTTCTTTGTTGTTGCGTTGGGCCCATTCTAAAAGTTTGCTTTTATAATTGTTTTCGGTTTGTTCTAGGTTGTCAATATCCATGTGGGTTTTTATCAGATATTGTATAATAAACTTATGGGTTTTTTTAAATCCTTTATCTAAATACACGGCACCAATGATAGCTTCCATGGCATTGCCATAAGCGGTTTCTATGCCGTGCACGCCCCCGCTAAAATTTCTTTTTTCGAGCATCACCAATTGGTCCAAACCAATTTTGCGGGCCAGTTTATTAAGGCTTTCGCGGCTTACCACTTTAGAACGCATTTGGGTTAGGAAACCTTCGTACCGATAAGGATATTTGAGAAAAACCATTTCGGCAACTACGCTATTTAGTATAGCATCGCCCAAAAATTCTAAACGTTCATTGCTGTTTTTATGTCCGTTGTGTTTTACCTCATCGGCTACAGTGCTGTGCTTCAGGGCTTGTTTATATAAGTTGAGATTATCGGGAGATAAGCCCAGAATGGATTTCAATTGTCGCTTGAGTTCCTTGTCAGGAGGAAATATATTTTCTGAATTTTTCACAAATTATATATGCATATCTAAGTAATTGTTGCTGCGAATATATTGTGATTATGGCAACAGATTACGATATTATATAAAAAGTTTTTCCAAATCGGAGGCGGAGAGGATTTTTAAACTGCGTTTTCCTAATATATCAAAGTAGGGATTTTCGCATTGGAATAGCTCGTCAAACAAGTTTGCCATTTCTGTTGCTGATAGCTCATCGCCTTGTTTAACGCCAGTTTTGCGTGCTATAGAACGGGCGAGTATATCAAACCTGTCACCCTTGGCTTGGGTTTGTGTTTGTTTAAAATCGTCGACCATACCTTCTATTAAAAGTTTTTCGTTGGCATTTTTTATTCCGGCGGGCACCCCATTAATTATTAGAGAATTTTTTCCAAACACAGCCAAATCGAAACCCATTAATGCCAAGTGTGGAAGCAAATCGTGCACGATTACAAAATCTGTAGGAAGCAAGTCGACCAACTGCGGGAACAAGCGTTCCTGTGAGGGAATTTGTTGGCCGTTAATGGAGCGAAGATATTTTTCGTATAATATTCTTTCGTGTGCTTTTTCCTGATCTATGATATATAATTCATCGGCAGCTTGTGCCATAATATATCTTTTATTGACCTGCCAAATGCTATCTGCTTTGGGAGCTTCTTTTCTTACTCGGATATCAGGTTTAATATCTCCAACAAACTCGGCACTCATATTTGTTTGCTCCGATTCATATCTCTCGCTGAAACTTCCTTTGCTATCGCCTTCAAATATTTTTTTCCAGTCGGAGTTTGCTTTCCTTGTTTGTGTTTGTCCACTGCCACTTCCCACAAATGGATTAAAACCCGTATTCAAATCCACCTTCGGTTGTTCAGCATACATGCCGGGCTTTACGGTAAATGCAGCCATATTAAAATCGGCTACGGGCACTTGTATATGGTCGCCCAATGCTTTGCGGGCAACGGCATGTAGAAATTGATATATAATACGCTCGTCTTCAAATTTAATTTCAGTTTTTTGCGGATGCACATTCACGTCAATGCTTTCTGGACGTACAGAAAAAAAGAATATATAAAAAGGAAATACATCTTTCGGAATTAATTCTTTGTAGGCCGATGATATGGCGTGGTTCAAATATCCATCACGAAAAAAACGGTTATTTACAAACAAATATTGTTCGCCACGGGTCTTCTTGGCAATTTGTGGAACGCCTACAAAACCCTTAATAGAAGCTACACTGGTAGTTTCTTCCACATATAATATATCATCTTGTTTTTTATCGGCAAATACTTCCAATATTCGCTGCTCCATTGTGCCACTTTTTAGTTTAAAAATATCGTTTCCATTATTATAAAATTCAAAAGCTATATCAGGATGTGGAAGTGCAACACGCAAAAATTCATCTATAATATATTTTGTTTCTACCGGATTCGATTTTAAAAATTGACGACGAGCAGGAACATTATAGAAAAGATTTTTTACGGTAATACTAGTCCCCGGATTTGCATTTACCGCCTCCACCGATTTCACTTCCGAGCCTTCTATCATAATCTGCGTGGCAACTTCATCAGTATGTCTACGGGTACGCATTTCTGTATGGGCAATAGCGGCGATGGATGCGAGTGCTTCGCCTCTAAAACCTTTTGTATTGAGTTTAAATAAATCATCCGCAGAAGCAATTTTAGAAGTAGCGTGTCGTTCCCAGCTCATACGGGCATCGGTTTCGCTCATGCCGGCACCATCGTCTATTACTTGTATAAGTGTGCGGCCTCCATCTTTAATATGTAGTATAATACTTTTGCTACCTGCATCCACAGCGTTCTCCAATAATTCTTTCACCACCGAGGCGGGGCGTTGTATTACTTCGCCCGCGGCAATTTGGTTTGCCACATGTTCAGGTAAAAGTTTAATAACGTCAGCCATGCAGCAAAGATAATTTCATTTGGCTGTGGAAAATGCAAGTGGATATATATTGTATTTTTTGTGGGTAATAAAGTGGAAGAGTTTCCTGCTTTTGATTGGCGACAACGCCAACCAAAAGCAGGAAACTCCAACCACGGGCAATATGTAAACAGTTATGCCGTTCTCCATCAATTGCGGGCAAGAAGATTCTAGGCAACTGTTTTTTTAAAGTTTAGTCTAACATGCAAAGAGTTTAATAATATGACCGAGCAGGAACTAATAAGCAGATGTATAGATGGAGAGCCACAAGCTCAACATTTGCTTTTTAAAACATACGCTCCTAAACTGTTGGGTATTTGCCAACGCTACGCCCGCAATAATGATGAAGCCAAAGACATGATGCAGGATTCGCTAGTGAAGGCATTTATAGCACTGCCCAAATTTAAAGGAGGCAGCAGCTTGCATACTTGGCTTACCCGCATTACTTTTAATACTTGTTTAGATCATATAAAACTTAAATCGAAACAGGAGTCTGTGGCTATTGATGATATGGAAATTGAGGATGAGCCAGATGATTTGCCTTATGAAAATCTACCATTTAATGAGGATGATATACTTGCTATGGTACAAAGTTTACCCCCAGGTTATAGAGCAGTATTCAACTTATATGCAATAGAAAATTTAACACATCCACAGATTGCAGGAAAGCTTGGCATAAGCGAAGGTACTAGCAAAAGCCAATATGCCAAGGCAAGAAAAATGCTAAAGAAAAAATTAGAAAATAAAATGATAACCTTAAAAAATTAATACGATTATGCGTAATCTCTTTGAAAAATATTTTAAAACCAAACTTGTCGATAGGCAACCGAGTGTTAGCCACGACGACTGGCTGTCAATACAACAGAAACTACATGGCACAAAACAAAAACGCCGTGGAGCTATATGGTGGACTTTCCCTTTATTGTTATTATTTACTGGTGCAGGCTTGTGGATTTTAACTCAGAAGCCAGTTGAAAACTCTGCAAGTACTCAACCGACTTTGAACGAACAAAAAAGTACTACTATACCTAGTGAATCAAAAAACACGAAAATTTATTCACAAACCCCGTCACAAAAGCAATACAAACTATATAATATTCCAAAGCAGAAAATGGTGAAGTATGATAAATTCAACAATCAAAAAGAGGAACTAAAAGATACTGCTAAAAAAACAATCTCAATTACTTCTGCAAAAATTATTACACAAGCAGAAACATATATAGATAAGACCGGAAGCCCTAACGCTATAATAAATAAAGAACCTGAGCCAAAACCTGAAAACAAAAAAGCAGATTCTATAAACAAACCTATGATACCTGCTCCTCATAAAAAACAATATTGGACCTTTGGAGTTTCTGCTGCCCCGCTATTTGCAAATACCAAAAGTATAGGTGCAGATGTGGGCTATGAAAGGCTGAAAGACCACACTACGAAATTAGGTTTTGGTACCACACTTATAGCTTCTTATACTACAAACAATATTCAAATTAATTCAGCTATTGGCTATAGTCGTTATAATACCGAAGGACTTTACCGTATTACTTACCCCACTTACGATTCATTTCCTGTGCTTGATACAGGAGGCCATGTGATAGGATATTTGTACCAAAATTATAGAGATAGTATATATAATAAAACCATCGCACAGCATATAAATAGATTAAGTATTCCAGTTAGTATTGCTTATATATTTAGCAATAACAAACAATGGTCGTTCCCCGTGCGGGTTGGTTTGCAGATGGATATTGGTAAGCAAAAATCTACCATCTCACTTACCCCATTCTTGCTAAGTGGCACAGTTCAAGCGGGTGTACGATACAAACTTGATGAATATTTATATATATGCCTTGAACCCAAATATAGTTTTGGCCTGAATAATATATATACTAATAAACTTAATGAACGACTAAATAGTATATCATTTGCACTAAGTGCCTTATATAAATTTTAATTTAAACAATCTTAACAATATATTTCAATCATGAAAACTTTAAAAAAATTATTTGTGTTTACAGTTATCCTAATAACTTTTCAAACCGTAAATGCCCAAAACTGGGGCAAAGTATATAACGGCACCAATCCGTTCAAAAATATAGATTTAAAGAACTATCAGGGACGTGGCATTCTTTCCGATAGTGATTATGTATATGTATATTTCTACACTTATGATACACTAGAAGTTTATCAAAGCAATGGAAATGGAAATTGGACAAAACTGCCTGAGTTGTGGATTGATTCTTCCATGGCTTGGTTACCTCGTCCTAGTTTGTTTGGTTTGTACCAAAGCCAGTTATTTGTTATAACTGGTCAATGGCCTGGCAGGGCTAGTTTAACAAAATGGGATGGAACTAAATGGGTAAAGATTATTAATGAGAATCAGTTTGTAAATTTCAATTCCATTTATCCTATCTATGGAGTCTATACTGGCATGTTAACTTACAATAATGAATTATATATATATGGGCGTTGGGATAGCATTAATGGTATTTCATCAAAAAATAATACTGTAAAATATGACGGAACTAAATTTTCAGATATAGATTCAAACCTGCGTAGCAGTGCTGAAACAGGGTGGTTCCCATTTGCATTAACAATAGGCGACAAGCTTTATGGCAGAGACACTTCTTTTGTAGCAAAGCAGTATCATATATGGGATGGTAAGCAAGTGAAGCATATTGCAACGCCAGATACAAATACAGCTCAATGGAATACATTTATAAATTACCATGATACTTTGCATATTGTAAATATATTACGTACAGACTATACAACACTAAAGTTAAATGGAAGTAAATGGGACACCGCATGGAAAAGTGGTACTACTGATATCTTTAGTGTACCAACCCGCTTTGTAGTATATAAGGATCAACTTTGGGGTGCGGCATTCCCTGGGGATGGGAACAAAATTAAATCTACTTTTGCTATTTCTAGTGCCGATGGTTGGATTACCAATACTACAGAACTGAGCAAGCCTTTTAATATCAAAATTTTTATTGGGTTGTTAATAGTATTCAAGGATGAATTATATATTTTTGGAGATTTAGACAGTAATAAAACAAACGACTCTATAAATATTATTGCTAAATTTAATGGAGTATATCAAACGCTTTCAGGAAAAGTATATTATGATAACGATTCAAACTGCAGTTATAATAATGCTGATTATAATCTTAAAAACAGAATGGTGGAACTTAACCCGGGTGGTTATTTAACCAATACCGATGCTAATGGCAATTACAAATATATAGTTGGGCCAGGTAATCACCATATATCTTTAGTGCCCAATAGAAACTCGATAAATTCGCTTTGTAGTGAAGGAGGATATACCGTTGCTGTTATTGATTCTTCTGGCAAGAATAGTTACGATTCACTGGACTTTCCCTTATTGGTTTTGCCTACTCCTGATTTATCAATTAATATAATGGGCTATACAGGATTTAGAGTAAGAAGAGGTTTTACTGAACATTTTAAAATAACTGTTACAAACTATGGATATAATAAGCAGAAGCCAGTAGTCACTTTAAAAAGTAATAAAATTTTGCAAAACATTAATTCTGACAGAACTCCTGTTGTGCTAAACGACACTACCGCTATATGGGAATTAGATAGCTTATTGCCTGGGAACATAGCAAGCATTACTTTTAGTAAGAAAATAGATACTGCTCATTTCCGCAACGGTGACAATCTTAAATTATATATAAGTGTTAATCCAATGGCAAATGACAGTTATGTTTCTGATAATTATGACACTTTAACCCAGCAAGTTCGTGCCAGCTTTGACCCCAATTCTAAATCAGTTTACCCTGTAGGAAATACAGATAACATAAATATTATCAGACCGGGAATAAATAAACTTGAGTACTGTATACATTTTGAAAACAATGGGAATGACACAGCTTATAAAGTGGTAATATATGATACTATTGATGTGAGAATGGAACTAAAAGATATTAGAGAAACAGGTTTTAGTCATAAATGTAAAACAAGTATACGCCCTATTCCCCAAGCCTATGGCAAAGGATTGCTCGTTTGGACTTTTGACAATATTAAACTTCCTCCTAAAAATAAACTGGTAAAAGATGATGTGGCAAATCAAGGGTTTATATCATATAGTATTAGTTTAAAAAACAATCTTCCTATAAAAACAGAAGTGGGTAATAAAGCTTATATATATTTCGATTATAATTTCCCCGTAATAACAAACACCGCTTTGGTTAGAATAGATACCGCAGAAATTATATTCGATAAAGATAGCATTACCTCGCCTCAGGATACAACCAACTTGGGTATAATAAACGAGAAGAATATTTCAGAACTTATGCTATTCCCTAATCCCGCTAGCGACTTAGTAAACATTACTTATAATGGAAATGAAAAAGCCAGTTATATAATGACCAATATGCAAGGGCAAACTATATATAACGGCATATTAAAATCTGAACAAAATAATGCATTAAGCATTTCGTATTTGCCAGAAGGTATTTATTTTATAAGAATTAATTGTGGAGAGAAAATGTATAATGTGAAAGTAGTGAAACAATAATATATAATTTGATTAATTGAGGTATAAAGGTATACTGAAATAGTATGATATTATTTCAATATATCCTTATACTCTTTTAAGTGTGCTTTAAGTTTCTCTACTACTACTTCCAAAGGCTCGTCACTCTCGCCACCAGCGGCATTGAAGTGGCCACCACCATTAAAATATTTACGGGCAAATTCATTACAAGGAAAATCGCCTTTGCCACGGAAAGACATTTTTACTTTCACTTTTCTATCAATAATTAATACGGCTAATTTTACACCGCTAATAGTAAGTCCCCAGTTTACAAGGCCCTCAGTATCGCCAGTTAATACACCATAGTGTTTTATTTCGTTTCTGTCCAATACCATAATGGAAGTATTTAATTCAGGAAAATATTCTAATTTATGTGCCAGTGTATATCCAATTAATTGCGTTCTTCTTAAAGTAAAACTATCATATATATGGCTTTGCACTTGGTCGCTTTTTACCCCACAATCTAAAAGTCGTGCGACAATTCTATGCGTATTTCCTGTAGTGGTATCATGTCTAAAATTTCCTGTATCGGTAAGTATGCCAGCATATAAACATTCAGCAATATCTTTATTCATCAGTCCGTCATCGCCCATGGTATTGATAAATGTATATATTAGTTCGCAAGTGCTGCTGGCCTTGGTATTGTGCAGGCGATAGTCATCAAAAGGTTCGGGTTGCAAGTGGTGGTCTATCATTACTTTTATAGATTTGCTTGCAGCCACATCATTACCCATTTCGTTGATTCTTTTCAACGCATTAAAATCTAAACAAAATATAATATCCGCATCGGATATATAAGTTTTCGATAATTCTGTTTTTTGTTCATATATAATTACAGAATCATTTCCGGGCATCCAATTAAGAAAAGCCCCATAATCGGTAGGTGTAACTACTACTACATTTTCAAAGTTTTTTAGTTTTAAATAATTATATAATCCCAACGAAGAACCTAGTGCATCAGCATCGGGCTTGTGGTGGGTAGTAATAAGAATTTTCTTATCTGGAGTAAGTATCTCCTTTAATTCAATAATCGGTTTCACGCTACAAAGATAAGTACGAAGGGATAAGGAGTAAGGAATAAGTGGCTGACGCCAGATAAAAACTTACTCCTTACCCCTTACTCCTTTATTTTCCTTACCCCTTATATTTGTACCATGAATAAAGTAATCGCAAACGCCGAAGAAGGCGTTAAGGATATAAAAGACGGAGCAACCCTGATGCTGGGCGGTTTCGGCCTGTGTGGGATTCCTGAAAATTGTATCGCAGCACTGGTAAAAAGTGGCGTGAAAAATTTAACCTGTATTAGTAATAATGCTGGGGTAGATGATTTTGGAATTGGCTTAATGCTAAAAACCCGACAAGTGAAAAAAATGATCAGCAGCTATGTGGGCGAGAATGCAGAGTTTGAAAGACAACTATTAAGCGGTGAATTGGAAGTAGAGTTAATACCCCAAGGTACTTTGGCCACACGTTGCTGGATGGGCGGTGCAGGCATTCCCGCGTTCTATACACCCGCAGGTTTTGGTACCGAAGTGGCCGAAGGAAAAGAGATAAGAGACTTTAATGGCAAACCCCACCTAATGGAAGAATGGCTGCGTGCTGATTATGCTATAGTGAAAGCTTGGAAAGGCGACACCCATGGTAATTTAATATATAAAGAAACTGCACGAAACTTTAACCCCATGATGGCGATGGCCGGTAAAATAACTATAGCAGAAGTAGAAGAACTAGTGCCCGCTGGCGAGCTAGACCCCGACCAGATACATACACCCGGAATATTTGTACAACGTATTTTTAAAGGCGTGAATTATGAGAAGAGAATTGAGCAGCGGACGGTAAGGAAGAGAGAGGTTTAGGATTATAGTTTCATATAAATACCCGTATTTATCCCAAAAGAATATAAGTACTCTTTGATAGAAGATTGAGCAATTTTAAAAATCGTGCGTTTATAGTTGGGTTCTATTTTTAGATATATCTTTTTGCCAAGCTTCAAGTTACACCCAATGCTGGTAAAGAAAGTTGCATTTACTTTATTCATCTTTACACTATCTGACTTTGATGATTGTGTAGTTACATGACCATCGTTATAAGTGCTTTTAAAAACATTTTTCTGATCAACAAGAAAACTAGGAGAAATAGCCCAAGTATCATAAAGTATCTCTTTGTTAGAGAAAATATAATAAATAGCTTTAAACGGAATATCTATATATTGATAATGATAACTTGAGACTTTTGTAACTGGTAAATTTGGAGTTGAGGTTGAATACCCTCCCGGCTGTTCAATTGTTTGGTAACCCCTGTCAGAAAAAAGTATCCCCGTTTCGACTGCTGCATTTCTAGTGTGTAACAAGACATAATTAAGCCCCACAGTATATGCTGATCTATGAATTTCATTTTTATTTCTAGCAGCAATCATATCTGTTTGATTGGGAGAACTCTTTTTAAGAACTCTATAGGAGAAAAAATCGTACGAGTATGTAATCCCAGTTTGCTTTTCTAAAATATTTGATGGCCTTTGTGCTAGGCAGCACAATGGCAATATTAGAAAAAGC
>JANYDJ010000167.1 GCA_025363675.1 Flavobacteriaceae bacterium
TTTTCTATCCATCCAAAACATTGAAAAAGCGTGGACATATCCAATTCAAAATTGGGGAATTATTCTTCACCAGTTCTTAACTATCTTTGAATCGCGATGTAAAATGTAAAAACCTGTTTACACAATTTACTTTATAGTCTCTAAGTGGGAATATATAAACACACTACTAGTATTGTAGATGCCTCCTATGTCGGCATGACAAAGTACTGGGAAGCTGCTTGTTCCTTCTATACTGTCATATCGAGAAACGAGATAGCTACTAAAGCTGCTTAAGTGAAAATATATAAACACACCACTAGTATTGTAGATACCTCCTATCGGTCGGCATGACAAAGCATGATGAAGCATTTCATCAACCATTTTTAAAATTTATTTCTTGTCCAAGCAACCGTTTGCCTACTTTTGAGGTCTACAGTTTTGATTCGATAGTTATCGGATTACAATAATTCTCAAGTGCACTAATTGACAATGTATGAATAAAAATCTTTACTTAATAATCCTTCTTTTAGTATTCTTTTCAAGCAATAGTATTGCTCAGAAAGTAGAGAACTACAATACCCAACGTCTGTTTCTATTATATGAAAACAAGGGACAGGTAATTGACCAAAACCGTAAGGTACGCAATGATGTGCGAATGATTTTTGCAGCCCCGGGTTTTACACTTGCTATTAAAGACCAGGGCATGAGTTACGAGTTAGTCTCTTCAAAAACTTATGAGAAAAAAGACAAGGACTCCTTGCTCGAAGCAGGTTTTAAGAATCCAAAAACTGAGCATTTGAATGACAGTGTGGTGTTTGAAAGTAATAGGATTGATATAGATTTTGTGAATTCCAATCCTCACCCCACTATTATAAAAGAAGGACAGAGCAAATACTACGAAAACTATTATACTGAATATACCGGCGAAGAAGGAGTGACCGAGATACATGGTTATACAAAAACTATATTAAAAGATGTTTGGAAAAATATAGATATTGAATTTATTGCCGATGGTAAAACAAGCAATTCTTTCAAATACAATTTTATTATAAATGCCGGCGGAAACATCAATGATATACATTTGAAGTATAATGGAGCAGCTCCTGTATTGGTTGATAATTCTATAAAGATAGCAAGTTCGTTGGGAGAAGTGACTGAGAATATCCCCTCAGTGTATTATACAAATAGTACTAGTGAAAAACCTGAGGTTAGTTATGTACTAAAGGATGGTGTTATATCTTTTACGGGGAAGAATATTAATACAGATTATAATACATTGGTGATTGATCCGAGTATTGTTTGGGCTAGTTATCTTAAAGGTAATTATGGCGAATCAGGCGACGAAATATCGAAAGGAAACTCAGGATCCATATATATTGGAGGAACTACTAACAGTACGTCAGGGATTGCCACCAATGGAGCATATCAAAAATCTTTTGGTGGGGGTAATGATTGGGACGGTTTTTTAGCAAAATTTTCAAATGTGGGAAGCATTCAATGGGCTACTTATTTTGGAGGCAGTAAAGGTGAATATATACGTAATATTTCAAATGACAAATTTGGTAATGTATATATCATTGGAGAAACTGAGAGCTCTAATGGAATTGCAACAGCAGGGGCATATAAAACTACATTGTCTGGTACCATTGATGTGTTTATTGCAAAGTTTTCAAGTAGTGGTAGTATTAAATGGTCTACTTATTTTGGAGGTAGTGGACTAGATCGTGGTACAGGTGGATGCATTGATGATTCTGGATATTTATATATTGTTGGATATACAAATAGCACATCAGGAATTGCCACTTCAGGAACATATCAAACATCACTTGCTGGTAATGATGATGTGTTTATAGCTAAGTTTTCAAATAGCAATGGTAATCGGCTGGCTGCAACTTATTATGGAGGTAGTGGTGGGGATTATGCTCTTTTTATTGCAAATGACATTCTAGGTAATTTATATATATCAGGTGGTACAAATAGTACTTCGGGAATTACTACCTCTAATGCTTACCAATATTCAATTGCAGGAGATTATGACGTTTTTTTAGCAAAATTTTCAAATTTAAATAACCTCTTATGGGCAACCTATTATGGAGGTAAAGAATACGATGCGGCCACTACGCTTTGCATATCAGATTCTTCATATATATATATAACTGGAGATACATACAGTGATTCTGCAATTGCTAGTTTGGGATCGCATCAAACTAGCATTGCTGGGAAGTCCGATGCATTTTTAGCAAATTTTTCTGATAGTGGCCGTTTCATTTGGGGGACTTATTATGGAGGTAACGATTATGATTTTGGTAGTGGGGTATGCTTAGACACTTTAAACAATATATACATAACCGGTACAACATATAGCACTTCTGGAATTGCCACCATAGGCTCATATCAATCTTCATATATGGGTAATAGCGATGGATTCCTGGCGAAATTCTCAAATTCTGGGAATAGATATTGGGCAAGCTATTTTGACGGGAACAAAAATGGAACCGAATCAAGTAAACTTATAGCTGACGATTCATTTAATGTATATGTAACTGGGTATTCTCAAGGTGCTCCAGGAGGGAATGCTGATGCATTTCTTATAAAATTTTCTTTCAATAAATCACTAAATGATGTTGGGCTCGCTCCAATAATTTTAGATATAGATACAATTTGTGAAGGAGTGAAACAAGTAGAGGTAGTCCTTAAAAATGTTGACATAGATACTCTAAAGTCAGATATTATTAATTGGACATTAAATGGGGTGGCTCAACATCAAACAAACTGGAGTGGGACACTTTTAAGTGATAGCTCCACAGCGATTGTTTCACTTGGCAGTTATTATTTTTCACCGGGGACTTATAATATTATTGCATGGTCAGTTTACCCCAATGGTGCGAAAGATTCTGTGTCACACAATGACACAATTCAATTTTATATATATGTAGATTCATTGCCTATTGCCAATGCTGGTCCAGATATTACATTATGTCCAAATGATACTATTAATATAGGATCATTGCCGGACTCAAATATGAGGTATTCATGGGCATCTACCTGGGGCAATTTTACTGACACTACTGCGAATCCAAGTGTAAGCCCATCTCAAACGACCTCTTATTGCTTAGCCTTATTAAATCCAATTACTAGTTGTATTGGGAGAGATACAATGACCGTTTATATTGTACCTGTTTCATATACAATTGAAGATTCAATATGCCCAGGTGATACCTACAATTTTGTTGGAAAAAAAATTATAAATGCTGGAACATATATAGATACTATTGCAAGTAATCTGGGTTGCTCTTCTATTGTAACTCTAAACTTAAAAGTATTATATAAAAACTTTTCTACTATTAATGCAGCTATATGTCCTGGGACTTATTATAGCTTTGGAAGAAACAATATTTATAATGCAGGAATTTACTATGATACTCTAATAAATATTGGTGGATGCGATTCAGTCATTACGCTCAATCTGAATGTGACGCCAAGAACTTATTCAACAACTAATTCCAGCATCTGTCAGGGAAGTACTTATATATTCGGAGGTAACTCCCTAACCTCAACAGGAATCTATTATGATACATTGAAAAATATACATGGATGCGATTCGGTCGTCACATTAAACCTGCATGTCAATCCACCTCCCTCTCCTATTGTATTTGGCAGTCCTACCAGTTTTTGTTTGGGCGATAGTGTCATACTAATTACCGGAAAATACAAAAGTTATTTATGGAATAAAACTGATACTACGCCGTCCATTATAGTTAAAAATTCAGGATATAATTATGTGGAGGTTATTGATAGTAATGGCTGCTACAATTATTCGTCTCCTGTTAATATTACTGTATATTCTCATCCTACGCCTATTATAACTAGAACTAACAATTCACTACAAACAAGCAACTATAATACCTATCAGTGGTACTTAAACAATACTAGTATAAGTGGTGCAATAACGCAAACATATATGCCAACAAGTGATGGGAATTATTCTGTAACTGTTACCGACAATAATGGTTGTAACGGCAGCTCTAGTCTATTTACTGTAGCATGGACGGGGATTGCAGCGGTATATAACAATGATATAAATATATATCCCAACCCCACAAACGGTGATGTGTATATAGAATTAAATTCTTACGCAAACAGAACATTATATATATATGATGCTTATGGAAAGCAAATTCTTCA
>JANYDJ010000206.1 GCA_025363675.1 Flavobacteriaceae bacterium
CAGGGCAAGCCGGCTAAGCCCATCAGGCTAATGGTCTCACTGCTTGTTTTAAAACAGCTCCGCAACCTGAGTGACGAGAGTGTTGTTGAGCAGTGGTCTGAAAATAGTTACTACCAATACTTCAGTGGGGAGCAATCATTCACACCAGATATTCCATGTGTTCCCACCGAATTGGTGGAGTTCAGGAAACGTATAGGAGAGGAAGGAACTGAACTGATATTGAAAGAAAGCATCAGGATAAATGGCAAGGATGCATACGATGACAACCTGAGTGGCGATACAACGGTTCAAGAAAAAAATATCACCTATCCGACAGACGATAAACTGTACAAAAAGATTATCATAAAATGCCAAAAAATTGCATTAGATGAAGATATCGAACTGCGACAGAGTTATAAGCATGTGGTAAAAAAACTAAGCATTATCCAACGCTTGAAACGCAATAAGGGAGGCTATGCACAAGCACGCAAGGCAAGCAAAAAAATCAAGACGATAGCTGGCAGGTTGGTAAGAGAACTTGAGAGAAAATTAACACCACAGGCAATGAAAAAGTATGGAACAGATTTAAATTTGTTTACACGGGTTCTTGCACAAAAAAGAAATGATAGTAATAAAATTTACAGTCTGCACGAACCAGAAACCAAATGCTACACCAAGGGAAAAGAACACAAAAAATTTGAATTTGGGAGCAAAGCATCATTGCTAATAACCCAGGGCACAGGAGTTATAGTTGGAGCATTGAACTTTACAGAGACACTTCACGATTCCAAAACATTGCCCGACGCAGTTGAACAATACAAAAGACTGACTGGAAGGGAAGCGAAAAATATATTTTTGGACAGGGGCTACAGAGGGCCAAAAAAAATAAACAATACAAATCTACACACTCCCAAACCAGACAAGAACATTACAATAGCCAAAAGAAAAGGGCACCGTCGGAGAGCTGCAATTGAACCAACAATAGGACATTTAAAGTATGATCACAGGATGATAAGAAATTATCTTAAAGGCACAGTAGGAGATGCGATGAATGTAATGTTAGCTGCATCGGCATATAACTTTAAACGAGTCATGAACCTCTGGAAACAGAGGCTCATGACTTTCGTGAATTATATTATTGATATAATAGTAAATTATATAAGTCTTGGGTTTTCAGAAAAATTGAAAGTGACTTTTTGAGGGTTGACTAATTAAGTGTATTAAAATTTTAGAAAAGATACTTTAATTAAGCCTAAGCCCTGCGATTAAATGCAAAGCAGCAAAGCTTCTTCGATATACTCAAGATAGAGTATATTGGAATGGTTGTTTGTTTGGGTTCACTGGTTTGGTTTAAGTTTGGTTTTTAATAGTGGTGTTTACTTAGTTTTATAGTACAAGAGGGTGTGAGCCACTTGCCAAGTTGATAAGTAGGTGCGGTGGGGCAAAATAAATGTGGTGCTTGTGCGTTTGCCGATAGCAGGGCAAGGCACCCCTTTTTATTTCTGCGAAGCGTGGGTTGTTCTCCATTTTCCTTGTGTCGTTTTGGGGTCTGTCGCTGTTTTAGCAATGACGCATAACTTCGGGCTTCTCTACTTGTCGTAATTAATCTTAAATAGTTTAGCTGATTCTTCAGTTTCTGGTGTGGGGGCACCTTCTGTTTTATAGGTTTTTATAAGCTCGAACTTTCTACCTTGGTAAACGGAGTCGATGGGTTTCATTATATAGTGCATGGTAGTATAAATTCTCCCATCTGCTATATCGGGATTGGTGCGAAGACTGGCCATATTGATATGGGTAATCTTTTGATTTTTTAACCACCACAACATACTATCGGCACCATAAGTAGGCACACTGTATGCTGACACAAATTTGTCGCAGCCATTGGTATATATATAACTCATATTGCCTTTGCGGGTGAGTATATGTGCATCGGCAGGCAAACTATCCGCACAATACTCACTCATCTTCAGATAATTTACCCAGTCAGGGGTGAAACCTGCAAGCCTATCGCCGCCCAATTGTTGTTTTAGGGTGGGGAGGTTTTTGCCACTTTGCTTGCCAATAAAAAACAAATTAGCAACCAATATCACACCAATTAAAATTACATAATATACCTGAGCGAAGCTTACTGCGGATGCCAGTTGATAAAAAGCACCCATAAAGGCCAACACCATAAGTGGTATAGCTGGCAGTATTAGCCGTTCTTGCATATTGTTGGCTTGTATACCAAAAAATGTAGCTCCCAAATACGCCAGAAAACAAAGACACACAAAGAAAATTGCCTGATTCTTTCGCCAATTGAGTAGCAGAATTAATAAAAATATACCTATCGTGAACCAAGCCAATTTCATATTGTGCTCTCCCCTATTTTTTTCGTATTGTTTTTCTAAAGTATTTGTATTTAGGTGAATAATATGATAAAAATGATAGGCCATATATAAACCTAAGTTATTTTTAGCTCTGTCGAGCAATCCGGAAAAGTCTTCTTTGCCCAACTGTGGCTTATACTGGTCTTTCAACAGTATCACTTCTAATTGACTACTATCAGGTTTGCCTACCGTGGCTCGAAGCCCCACTTCCAAGGTGCCGCGTGCAATTATTAAAGCTGCGATAATATATAGTACCGCCTTCCATTTTTTCTTGAGTATAAAATAAGCAACTATTGGTGCAGCCATAGCCAATGCCACAGGTTTGCATAATGATAATAATATAACCCACGAGCCATTGAGCAGAAACAGTTTCCAGGTTTCTTTAATGGGTTTTCCTTCCAATACTTTATCAATAAGTTTAAATGCGAAGAAGAATCCCAATGCTTGCAGCATCATATAAAAAGATTCGGTGTATGTTTGGCTGCTGTAAAATTGTATATTGGCATTGAGCGATACAAACAATAAAGAGATAAACAATACCAAGTAAGGAATACGCCCTTTAAAAGCTTTATATAAAAACCATATACCCAAGGCTGAAAATATAAGAGACATAAACTTTAGCACCCATAAATTAATACCGAACATAGCTATTGGTAACGCCAACATTAAGGGATATAAGGGCCCTTGGTAAAATGGAAACTCGCCATTGTGTAAAAACCTATTTGCTCGTTCTATATAACTGCTATCGTCGCCCCCTATCGATATTTTGGCATCGAACATTAAGAAGGAGAATAATACGTTTATACCCACTATAATAAGGGCGTACTTGATGTGTTTTTTCTCGAAATACTTTTCTATTCTTCCAAGTAAGTTAGCAGTATTGGTTGGCTTTGATGCCACTTTTGCTGGTTGGGGTTTATTTTTATTGGTAGACATATTTTAATTACGAATTTACTTTGTCATTGTGAGCGGAGTGGAACCATGATTACCGTGGTTCGACTTCGCTCACCACTTCATCTCCGCTCACCACTTCATGTTTGGATTGCAAATCTATAGACTTCTTGCTATTTCAGCACAACAAATTTCCCGGTTTTTACGATATGTCTATCCAAATCGTTTACAGTAAAAAAGTAGACGCCTTGCGAGATGGTGTTTTTTGAATCGCTCAATAAATCCCAAGCGTGCTCCCCGCCGGGGCTTATAAACTTAGCAGTACTGCTAAAATCGCTATACCATTTAATGTCGCTACCATTATAGGTTGCCGCATCGTGCTTAAGCGTTCGCACTACATCGCCTGCGGTGGTGTATATCACAATTTCGCAATGGGCGGGTAGATTGTAAAAATATATTTTTTTGCTTCGTGAACCTGTGCCATCCCATGCTGCCGTAGTTTTATACGGATTGGGATATACACCCGGCTGCAAACTATCGGTAGTTGCCGATGCATCAACAGTTGGTGTTCCTGTAAATACTCTGAAATCGTTGTTAGCTATCGATGATTCTAACGACTGTAAACCTATGGCCTCGTCTCCAGCATCGAATGAGGTGAGCACAAACAGATACTGCCAACCATTAAGCAGATTATTTACTTCTAGATGGTAATAATAGGTTGTGGTATCGCCTTCAAACTTTATAGGAGCCGGCAATTTAACACTACCAAACCCGTTGTTATTGCCAACATTATTGCCTGGTTCATCCCATTGCTGCAAAAGATTTTTGGCATCTAACAAACTGTGATTTAAATCGTCGCCCACATTTGTTCTATATATTCTATAACCCTCAAAGTCGTGCTTTTTGCTCAAAGGGTCTATCGATTTCTCAGCTGCATTGTCCCAATATATATCCACTTTATTACTACTTGGAACAATCTTTACAGTAGGTGTAGCGGGTGGTTCGGGCAAAATGTACCTATCTAATTGGTTATTGGCATTTAAATCTTCGCCCATATCAAGCTTGCCATTTTCGTTTAGGTCTTCTCCACTATAGGTACGCTTGGCCCAGCCCCAATGATCTATCAATTCTTTACGAGCACTAGCATCATCAACAGCGGCATTGTTTTGCAAAGCTCCCAATTGTTTCGCACAAACCATCGCTATGGCAAATTTTATAGTTTCTCCTGGCTTTAATTGCAGATAAGGGCCAACAGACATTAGTTGTATCCAATTATTGGTATAATTGATGGGGCCTGTAGCACTGTTTAAGTCGGAAGTGGTTAACCCTGTTTGTAATTTATAATAGCGTTCTATATCATCGTTGGGTTTGGCAAATGGAGGATTCGTGCCCCCATAATTCCAGAAGTTGGGCAACACTTGTGGCGGAGGCAAACCTATGCTGGTAAAAGCATTTGCATTGCTGGGATGGAAGTACATATTATGCCACTCACTTCCCAAAAACATACTGCTACCATAGCTACGTGTATAATCAATATCATCACCTTTATGTTCATACGCATAAATAGCTTTATAGGCACTGTCCCATCCATTACGACCTTTATTGAAGAATGCGGTACCGGTTTCTTGGGTCACATTTACATTGCGTATAAGCAAGTTATTATAAAAACCAATCCATATACTGTCCCAGTTCTGCGTGCTGTTATTGGTAATGGTATAATCGAGTATCACAAAATAATCGGTGAAAGAATAATTCCAGCAATACGTTTGTAGTTTCACATCGGCATAAAGCGGCTGCGTATGGCCGCTAATTGGCTGGCTGGTACCTGGCACTATCGTGTTCTTGTCAGTAAAGTTTATTACAAAGTCCTGATGCGATATTGCATTGGCACGATAATTTGGACTTGAGGGAAGAGTAGATCTTTCTTCAAATGAGCCATTAGGTGTAAATTCATATCCCTGCTGCCCTGTGCTGTATCCCTTGCTCGACTCGATTGCGGACGACGACAACATTACTTGCCCGCCTACAATTCCTCCTATCCATAAACCACCTTCAAATAAATGCTCCACACCACTGCCAATAGGGTATTCCATACTTGGGCCTAGTTTACTGTTGGTAACTACATCGGGCCTACCCACGGTGCCCGTATTGGTAAAATTAATACCGAGCCGCCCAGCGGTGGTGCTTTTATATAAAAAACCTTGGGCCTTTGCTCCAATTGTTAGCAAACAAAATATACCGATAATCCATTTATGCATGGCTGCAAATATAGTATTGATTATAGCTTTTGAAAAAGACCTTATTGTAATATTATAATAACATATTCCTAATATAGAAATATATTTCGGGGCAGCATATAATTAGCTACCAACTGCATATTTGATGAGATAAAGTTGGTTTTATCTGTTGTGCCGCGTTACATTTGTTGCAAAAATATGTTTCTTATTTTTAACCACTTAAATCTGCTGAATGACAGGGAGTAAATCTATATCAATAACAAAATTTATTGTAATACTATTTTGGTTTGCTACTAAAATAACTCACAAATTCATTTCAGATGAAGCCGAATATAAAATATTATTTCCAATGTATATATTATTTTCGTCTTTATTCTTTGTTCTTTTGTATCGACACTGGCTACTTAATACCTGATACTTGATACTTGATACTCACATAGCAATAATAGGCGGCGGAGCAGCAGGCTTTTTCGCAGCAATTGCAGCAGCAGAAGCAAATCCCAATTTGGATATAGTTATTATAGAAAAGCATCACGACTTTTTACGTAAAGTTTCTATATCGGGCGGTGGGCGTTGTAATGTTACGCACAACCAAACTGATACTTC
>JANYDJ010000209.1 GCA_025363675.1 Flavobacteriaceae bacterium
GTTGCTGAAGCTCCTGCCGCTGAGCCTGTTGCTGAAACAACAGAAGAAGTGGTTGCTGAAGCCCCTGCCGCTGAACCTGTTGCCGAAACAACTGAAGAAGTGGTTGCTGAAGCCCCTGCCGCTGAGCCTGTTGCTGAAACACCTGCTGACGAAACTCCTGCTGCTGATGCAACAGAAGAAGAAAAAGCACCAACTGAATAAATTATTACTTGGAAAACCTTGTACACATTGGGCATGTGAGCCGTGTACACGGTTATAAGGGGCAAATTAAAATAGCCCTCAATCCAAATACACTAATTAAGAAACCTAAGGGACTGGTATTGTTTGTAGAATTTGCAAACAAACCAGTCCCTTTCTTTTTAAACTCATTTCAGCCACAAGCCGAACAACTTATTATACAATTTGAAGGAATTGAAAGCGATAAAAATGCTGCTGAACTTATAGGCCGGCAAATATTTGCTGAAGAAAAATATATAACTGTAGAAGTTGACGATTTACAAAAACTTAATGGATATAGTGTGGTAGATCAAGATGGAAACACTATAGGTATTGTATCAGAAATTGTAAATTACAATCAATACTTGGTAAAGGTAATGATAGATGGTAATGAAGTTTTATTACCTATGAACGAAGAAACACTTTTGGAGATTGATGATGTAAATAAAATTCTACATTTGCACATCCCTGAAGGATTACTCGAATTTTACAAGAACAATTAATATGCCTTTGCACATCGATATACTATCATTGGTGCCTGCTTTACTTGAAAGCCCATTCAACCATAGTATTATAAAACGTGCAAAAGAAAAAAATTTGGTCACCATTAATATCATCAATATTCGTGACTATGCCGAGGGGAAACATCGCCAGGCTGACGATACGCAATTTGGTGGCGGTGCTGGAATGGTAATGATGGCTGAGCCCATAGCCAAATGCATTGACCATTTGAAAACACAAAGAACTTATGATGATATTATATTAATGACCCCCGATGGAAAGTTATTTAACCAACCCTTGGCAAATAGTTTTTCATTAAAAAAGAATCTACTGCTACTTTGCGGTCATTATAAAGGTGTGGATGAACGTATACGAGAAACTTATATAACCCAAGAAATTTCCATTGGCGATTATGTAATAACAGGTGGTGAACTTGCAGCTGCTATTGTAACTGATGCTGTAGTGAGGTTAATTCCCGGTGTAATTGGCGATGAACAATCGGCATTGGAAGATAGTTTTCAGGATGGATTATTATCGCCACCTGTATATACACGACCTGCCAATTGGCGTGGATTGGAGGTGCCCAAAGTATTACTAAGTGGCCATACTGCTGAAATAGAAAACTGGCGACATGAACAAGCCATAGAGCGTACACAGCAACGCAGACCTGATATGCTTAAAGATTGAAATGTAACAAACTATATAGTGAAATACTTATTATATATATTAATCACCCTTACATTTTTTACACATGTTTGCATGGGGCAGAAAACAAAATATATCACCCTAAAATCGGATAAGCCCAACAATTTTAAAGAACGTATGATGGTTCTCAAATCTAATCCGCACATAAAAAAAGGACCTTATTCAAAATATAAAAACAATGTTTTAATTGAAACTGGATATTATAGTTATAATCAGAAAGACAGTTTATGGCAATATTATTCCAAAGCAGGAAAACTGATGGCCAAAGGCTTTTATGAAGATGGTACAAAAAAGGGGATTTGGGAGTATTATAGTTTTCAAGGAGATTTAATCCAGACCTATAATCACGATGGGGATTCTATAACCTATTATAATATAAAAAAAGAAATGGAATTATATCCTTATCTAGTACCGGCATATAACAATGACAGCACGCGAATGTGCTATTTTATTGGTGGTTTGGGGAATTTATATAGAACACTTGAAAATGATGTATTATATCCCAAAAAAGCTTATGCTCAAGGTGAAACAGCCATTGTAAAAGTAAGTTTTAAGATAGACACGCTGGGCAATACTACGGAAGTAAAAATACAAAGTACTGCGGATAGCGTCTTTCATCAAGAAGCTATAAGGGTGGTGGAATCTATTGGCAAGTCGTGGACTCCCGCAATTATGGATAAAAGAAAAGTTAAAATGAGCTACATGCTGCCCATTAAATTTGATTTATTATAGTAATTTATGCCCAAGGACGACGAATCTTTTTTCAAAAAAGTATATCAAGTAGTGCGGTTAATTCCCAAAGGAAGGGTAACTTCTTATGGTGCTATTGCCCGGTATTTGGGAACTGCCAAAAGCAGCCGCATGGTAGGCTGGGCCATGAACAGCAGTGGCTCGGAAGTAGAATATGTACCTGCACACCGAGTAGTAAATCGTAATGGATTATTAACGGGCAAACAGCATTTCACAGAAGAAAATGCCATGGAAAAATCTCTGAAAAAAGAAGGTATTAAAGTAGTAGAAAATCAGATACAGGATTTTGATAAAGTATTTTGGGATCCGAGTGAGGAGTTGAATATATAGTAAATAGGAATAAGGAGTAAGGGCTATTCGGCGTCAGCCCTTACTCCTTATTCCTTATTCCTTATCCCTAATTTATTTTACTAGTCAGTGCATTTTTATTGCCGCTAATTTTAGTAATATCTGCCTTGATAGAACCTACCATCAAATCTGTTTTAATACGCAAAGGGATTAAGTTAGCATCATCGGTAGCCCATATAGTGAGGGCATCTTTATTGGGAAAAACACGATCGACAACCACATTGGGTTTTAGTATAATAGTATTAAATTTACCCAAGGCCGTTTTTATCACCTCTCGCCCCCCGATAGTAACCTCCGATTCATATATCTTTTTGTCGAGATAAAACTGCACTTTAATCTTATCACCCTTTTTCATTTGTTTTAAATTTTGCGACCGCAAATAATATATCGCTGACAATACATCTTGAAACGAAGGGCCGCCCGATTTATATATTCCTTTACTGCTATATATCTTACTATTTCTATGGTCGAACGAAGCGTGCTCTATATCGGTATAGCCGCCTTCTTGCACGTTGCGAATATATTTAACGGGTAAATTGGTGTGGGTATCAATAAAAGTTTCATAATGATCTCTCACTTTAAAAAACCAATCATAGCCACTCAATGTTCTGCCATCGCCCATAATTCGAATCGTATTTTGACCATTGATACTTTTTATTCCTGTATCTATCGTCATTGTTATTTTAGCTGCATCTACCATCCCATAGTGAACTCGGTACTCTAGCTTTTCGCCTGTAGTAAATGGGTCTTGCTCGGTAGGTTTGCTTGTAAATGCCCACACAAATAGTATGATCATAGAAGCCATTGTGATGTTGATTGCCTTTTTCATAATTGTAGTTTTTAATTACTGTTAACTTTATAAAAACTGTACCAAAACAACAAATAAGGCACAACAAACGCTGCATCAATATATTACAAAACACATTTTACAAACCATTATATATAAAAAAAGCCCCATACCAAATAAGATACGGGGCTTTTTTAGGAAATAATTATTTATTCTTTAACAAATTTTGCAATTTGGCGGCTATCAGAAGTAACCACAGCTATATAATATAATCCACGTGCAAGTTCACTAACGGGCATTGATATAGATTTATCGGTAGCCTGTGCATTGCCAGTATATACTAATTGACCAGCTTGGTTATATATAAGTATTTGTTTTGCTTTGGTGTTGTTTGCAAAAACTAAATTCAATACATCATTGGCTGGGTTAGGATATAAATGAAGTTCTTCTTGCGATACTGCTCCGTTAATTGCATTTGGAGCATACACAACCACCGTTCTTGTAATATCTGTTGCTTTAATATTAGATGGGTCGGTAAGTCCGTAGGTTAGCATATAGGTATTCTGTACAGAAGTATTTACAGTACCCGTAACTACTAACAGCGATTGTAACGATGCTGATGAGTAAAAACTATCGGTGATAGTTACACCTAGGTCAGTATAGCTTTGGAATTGGGCTACAGAATCGATGGCTTTTCCGTTGAGGGTTAATACAGGTTTTTTGGTTTTTTGTACTATCACCACTCTGCTTTTAGTGGCAGAATTTCCTGAATGGTCGGAGGCTACATAGGTGAGGAATTGTGTACCTAATTGCATGGTATTAATATTACCTATTACTGTGGCAACAAGCCCTGTATCATAATCATCGGTTACGGTATAGCCAGGATCGCTAAATACATATCCTGCTTCAGTATATATAGTATCAGATATTTTTAGTTTGATAACCGGTGCTATATTGTCGGTAACAATTACCATACGTTGTGTAGTGCCTGTATTGCCGCTACTATCGGTGCTGCTATAGGTTATATAAACAGTGTCGGGCTTGGTTGCTGTAAAACTGCTTGGGTTAACCATTACTGTTAGGTTTTTCGAATAATTATCGGTTACTTTATATCCAGGTTCAGTAAACACATCGCCTATATGCATAGTATAAGGATTGGGTGCTGTGAGCGAGATAACAGGTTTAACGCGATCTACTACCACTACATCTCGTGATATAGAACCTGATTGGTTTCCTGCTTTATCAGCAACTTTATATTGATATTGATAAGTACCCAAAATAGCAACATTCACACTACCTGTTCTCACTACGCTGCTCGATACATTTCCATCAACAGAATCGTAAGCCACCGCACCTGGATCATTATAGTTAATATTTGCATCGGCAGTGTCAGGCGTATTTCCTATCAAAGCAATATAGGGGGCAGTAGCATCGGCGGTAACTGTTACAAATCTTGTTACTGGCAAGGCTTTGTTACCATTACTATCTGTAGCATTAAATATAAGAGAATAGGTACCTATAGTTTGTGTACTTAATGGTAACCCTGTTACCGTGGCCACTAAATTATTATTAATATTATCTGTTACTATTGAACCACTGTCCATATAGGTGCGACCTTGTTCCACACTGGCATTAACACCTCCGATAAGTTTAATAACAGGTCCTTCATAATCATCAACCAAGAAAATTCCATAATCTTCATACTCACCTCCATACTTTGTGGTACCACAGGCTGCCATACTGCTTCCGTCAGTAACAGATATACGCAGCTTGGTAAATCCTGTTGTTGATTTTCCAGTTGTTTTAGAAGGAATAGTAAAGCTGTTCGACCATGTTTTGGCTGCCGTTAAAGTACTATTAAATACGCGTTCCCCGGCTTGAAATATACCATCGATATTATAGTCTATCCAAATACTGCATGTTGCTTTGGTAGAGTTTGCCAACCTGGCTGCATTAAATTTATATTTGCCACCAATCACCAAGCAAGTAGTGTTGGTAGAAAAATCCCAATAATCTGAAGTTCCAATATCCGTAACGCTATTTATATCTCCGAGATTGAACAAACTAATACCTGCTTCGGTATTGGTAAAAGTAGAGCAAGTAGGATAACAGTAATCCTCACTTACGCGAATAAAATTAGTGATAGATTTAACATTGTTGCCATAAGCATTGGTTGCAGTTAAAGTAACAGAATAATATCCAGTATCGGTAAAGGATATGTCCGGATTTTGATCAGTCTGGCTTGTGCCGTTTTCAAACACCACATTATTATTGGGTTGAATATCCCAACCCCATCCAGTAGCACCGTACTGAGATTTATCAATTAATGTAACTATTTTTCCAATAGTTAGTTTTGCGGGGGTGGTGCTTTGAGTAGCTATACAACCATTTGGAACGTATGAGTATTCTGCTCCAAATTGGGCAACAGGAGCCTGTGAAGGATTTAATACAACCACCGTTCTATCAACTGTATCTATGCCACCGCAACTGGTCACTATCAAACGGCATATTTGAGTACCGGCATTGGCAAAAGTATAGGGGTTCTTCCATCCCGTGGCATCCTCTGCTCCATCATTATCATAGTCCCAACTATAGCTATATGTTTTATCCCAATAGGTAGCTTTTATATTCATTGATGAACCAATGTATACAGTATCTGGAATTGTAAATGCTGCACTTGGTTTGGGGAAATTTCCAGGGGTTGAATACCACTTAGCTTCAAAACCAATATCTTGCCACCACGAACTGTAGAAATATATATACATGCTTCCGCTTTTAGCAACAATTTTTGTAGGCGGTTTGTTTAAATTGGGGCTTGTTGAATATCCATAATTGGTATGAAGTGGTTTTCCAGTAATACTATCTGTGCCATCCCATATTCCTATCCAGGCTTGGTAGCCCAGTTTAAATTTATTTTGGTCAAATTCAAGAGTTACATCTTTGGCACAGGGAGAAATCAGTAAATCATATTTTCTGTTTACACCATGGCTGGCATATTTTCCTCCATCATCAAACAAACGCCCTTCGCCCACATTGGTAAAAAGGGTAGTGCCCATATCTATATTTATCAATACCTTAATATAAACAGATTTACATAACTGATTACTTCCAGCAGAGTTATCGGCGGTTAAACATACATTGTATTTGCCCGGTGTAATAAACAATATGGAAGGTTGGTAGCTATTAGTATCGGTACCATTTTGGTAAATCCAATCGTTGCCGTAAGTGCCTGGTGTTATCGTCCAATTAAAAGTTTGTGCCCCAAATGTAGTATAATTAATGAAATTAATAGTTTGGTTTGCATCTATTACAGTATCGCTTGCATAAAAATTAACATTGGGTGCTTTAGTGGGTGTAACCACAATTACTGTAATAGTGGTATCGTGTGTGCCTTTGCAGTTTGTTGCTTCCAATGTTACAGTATGGCTTCCGGTGCTTGTTATTCCAGTTGATATTAAATTTTTTGTTAAGAGTCCGGTAACTGCACTGCCGTCAATAGACCAACTATAATATTCGCCTAATTTAGTAGAAAGATTTTTGGCAGTAAAAGGGCTACTGATATATATAGTATCAGAAATACTGAAACTAGGAACGGGATTGGAGTATTGATATTTGCTTTCATCAGCTCCTAATTGAGGGGCAAGTGTACATCGCTGATCTCCATCAATATCGTCGGCAACACCTGCAGAACTATCTGCCTGGAGGGGACCCACATTGGTTTGCAGATGCAAATTATAGGGAGAGCTGTTGCTGATAAAAGCAGGTTGCTGATTGAACACATTGTTGTTTACACCGTTTAGTCCTTGCACATCTTTTATTGCAGTAAATAGGGTGCCGGCTATGCTCAACATATCTGCTCCTGCATCAGCATGAAAATTATTATATTCAGAAAGATTGAGTGAGCCCGCTTTATCTAAATATAAACATTGGTTGCTGCTACGCTGCACACTTATAATATTGTTGCGAAGGTCAGCAGTTGTCCCATATAAATATATACCAGTTCTACCGGTGCTTCCACTTGGTGCATAGTTGCGAATGGTATTATGATAAAGCTTTACTGCTGTGGACCCTCCAAAATTATTTAATGAAACACTATAATAATGATTACCCCATATAAAATTATTTTGCAATAATAAGTTACCCGTGTAGTAAGCAAATACTGGGTAACTGTTTGTATTAATTTTATTAGAAACTATAGATGATTCATCAGACTGGTATAAATAGATACCGTATGGTTGTAGTGTTGAATTTGTGGAATACAAATAGTTATTTGTTATGTATACAGAATCAGTATAAGCTATGTATACAGTCATGCTATTTTGGTCTGACATATCACAATTTTTTAGTGTGAAATTGTACCCATTATTGTTGTTATAATTACCCATTACATAGATACCCATGTACCCACCTGTAATCTTTGTATTGGTAACAGAACTATTAATCACAACATTCTGACTACCTTTAGTGGGATTGCCAAAAACTATATCATAAAACGAGTAATTGCTCGAGCTAATTGGAGCTTTTATAATACAACTATCTATATGCATATCCGATACATCACCCATAATACTAATTCCTATTTTTACTGAAGAGGAGGTACTTGTTTGGTCGATGGTTAAGTTCTTAACAGTAACAAAAGAAATACCATTAAAACCAAGTACGATATCTTTATTATTTTGAATTTTAGTGGATGTTGCACTACCACCATCTATGGTAATGGTATTGGTACTGCTAAGGCCGTTTATATTGCTAAAATATGCACTATCAGTATAAGTTCCTGAACTTATTTTTATAATAACTGGGCCACTTATAAAGCAGTTTTTCATTAGCTGGGCAACTTCACTTAGTTTGTGATAATTTGTATAGGAGGATGAACTCGCTGGGTTTACAGTAAAGGTTCCTTGTATTCCTGTGCATAACACTAAACTAGTAGTATCATCACTCGGATTGGCATCGGGATTGCTGCCATTAGGATATTTTACCCAAGCTTTAATAGTAAACAATCCATTGGCTGAAGGAGAAATTGTTTGCGAAAATTTGTGGGTGTATTGCCCGCATGAAGCAAGATTAAGTCCTGAAACATTTTCAGTATAAACATTCCCTTCAAACATATAGGAAACTCTTACGCTATCAATAGTACTATCGCTATGGTTAGATATTGTAAGGCTGATGGTGTCATTTTGCCCCACGGTCAAACTTGTTGGGCCTGCTATAGATACCGCTGCAATATTATAATTGGTATCGGTATTGACATCAATTTGAAAATCCCAAAAATCGCCATAGGTATTTGAACATGGGTCGTTAGTAACTGCCATACCACCATAGTCTGAACCTACACGCATTCTATAAGCACCTGGCAAAACACCGAAGGGTACAATAAAAATAGGAATAGGCGTTTAGTTTGAAAGATATATAATATGTTACAAAAAAACAGAACTTATAGAATGATAGGAGATGCCATTTTTGTTTGCAGAAGTGATAGTGGTGAAAGGAGCGAAGGGAGAGGTGCCCTGTGTGCGGTG
>JANYDJ010000268.1 GCA_025363675.1 Flavobacteriaceae bacterium
AAAACTGTCAGTCTGAGTTTATCGAAGACGGTGTTTGAAAGAGTGCTCCTGAGTTTGTCGCCCTTCGATAAACTCAGGATGACAAACTTCGTAAATCAAAAATCGTTAATCTTTGTTCTTAAATCCATCAAAATGTTTTAATTCAATTCAATTACTTATTAAATTCTAATACCTAATATCTAAATTCTAACAATTGTCAGTCTGAGTTTATCGAAGACGGTGTTTGAAAGAGTCCTCTTCAGTTTGTCGCCCTTCGATAAACTCAGGATGACAAACTCCCCGAATCCAGAACCCCGATTCCTGAATCCTATAAGATTTTTCCATCCTCCATTTCTATAATCCTATCCGTATTACTTGCAAATTCTTTATCATGCGTAACGGCTATAATAGTTTGTCCAAATTGTTGCGATAATTCCTTTAATATATTAAATACATTGTTTGTATTTTCTGTATCTAAATTTCCGGTGGGTTCATCGCCCATTATAATACTTGGGTCATTGATGAGTGCACGTGCAATAGCTACACGCTGCTGTTGGCCGCCACTTAGCTTGGAGGAGAGTTTGAGTGCTTGCTCGGCAACACCTAGTAGCTTTAATTTTTCTATGGCTCGATGCTCTACTTCTTCGGGAGAATATTTTGCAAGTTTTAATGCGGGTAACATTACATTTTGCAAACAAGAAAACTCGGGTAATAAAAAATGAAACTGGAATACAAAACCTATATGTGAGTTTCTGAATTTCGCTAAATCGTTTTGCGATTTTCCTGTCAGCGTTTCTCCGTTTACTATCAGTGTTCCTTTATAATCGGTATCCAATGTAGAAAGTATATATAATAGTGTTGATTTACCACAACCTGATTTTCCTACAAGGCTAAGGAATTCGCCCTTCTTCGCTTCAAAAGTTATATTCTTCAAAACCTCGAATGGCTCAGGCTCATTAAAATATTTGATAATATTTTCGGCTTTTAAAACTGTCTCCATTTTATCCGCGAATTATTTTTACAGGGTCTACTTTCGATGCTTTTTTGGCAGGGAAATATCCTGCAAAAGCTGTTGTTGCCAATCCAAATACAATTCCTTGTATATAATACTTGATATCGAAAGTGATTGGTAAATGATCAATAGCCAAAAACTCTCCCCCATCGAATGGTACTTTTGATAATCCATAAGATAATCCCAATCCCAGCAATATACCTGAAAGTCCGCCAAGGAAACCAATGATGAGTGATTGACTCAAGAATATTCTCACGATATCACCACCCGAAAAACCAGTTGCTTTTAGTATAGCTATATCTTTCATTTTATCATATATAGTCATGTTCATGATATTATATATTCCAAATCCAGCAACAACTAATAAAGTAGTCACTACTACAAAAGTTAATATACTTCTAATGGTAAAACTAATTAATATAGTAGCGTTCGATGTTTCCCAATCTTCGCATTTATAAGTTAGCTGCTTTTCGAGGTCGGCGGCCATGGGCTTGGCATCACGGTGGTCGTTTAGTTTTACATTAATATCGGTTATATAGTTTGGATCGACCAATAATAATTTTTGTACCGTAGGAAGATTTGTATAACATTTGGTATTGTCGATTGCTGCAACACCCATCCCAAATATGCCCACAATTTTTAATCGTTGACTTGTAGCAAGTGGAGTTGATACATTTATTTTATCGCCCACTTTTACATTTAATTTTCTTGCAAGCCCCACTCCCATAATCACACCATTTGAAGTGTTTTTCAAGTCTTCCAAGTTGCCCGATTTCATCTTTTTACTGAGGTCGAAAAGTTTGTCTTCTTCTGCGATATCAACGCCTGCAAGCAATCCATTCATTTCAATACTTGCCTGTTTATAGAACACTTGCGTAGCTAATTGGGCAGACATTCCTTTAATACGATTATCCTTTTTTAAATATTGTATAATTTCCCAGCCATTCTTTAAATTTCTTTGTTCCTCTTTCACATGTTGGTGGTGGGTAATATTCAAATGACTTTTATCATTATTATAATACTCGTCCAGTATAGAACTTTTTACTGGTTTAATATCATTATATATATGAATATCGGGTGAGGCACTTAGCATGGTATCTTCCAAAAGATTGTTCACACCCGTCATAAAACTAATCATGAGTGTGAACATGGCAATACCAAAGGTAACGCCGAGCATAGCCACCAAAGTTTGTTTCTTTTTGGCCAGCAAATGTGTTTTGGCAATTTTTAAATTGATGCCTAATTTCATTATTTTTTGGGTGGTTTTACAAGTTCATCATTCTTGTTAATTCCCGATAATATTTCTACCCACTCTATATCAGAAATTCCGGGATTAATTTTCACCGCTGTTTTCTCATTATTCTTCATTACCCATACGGTATCTTTTCCTTGTATATAGTTTTTGGGCACACACAATACATCTTTCTTTTGATTGAGTATAATATTTGCCTCCACACTTTGTCCGGGATATATATTCTCTGGAGCATCCGTCAGTATTGCATCTACACGGAAAGCCTGTTCTTGTTTATTGATACTGGGATAAATACTTTTCACTTTGGCTTTATATACTTTGTCAGTAAAACCATCAATTTTTATCACTACTTCTTGTCCTATTTTAATTTTGGAAATATCCTCTTCCTCCACCATCATTTTTATTTCCATCTGCTTCGGATTTCCTATCATAGCCACAGGTTCGTAGCGACGAATAAGTTCACCATTCTCCTTATATATTTCATATACTTTACCGCCATCGAGAGCTTTAATATTGTACTTGCTTCGGTCGCTCTCGTTAATGTTTAATAGGGTTTTGGCATTGTTCAGTTCCAATGATAATTGATTTTTCGTTCTTGTATATCTTTTCTTAATAAGTAGATATTCATTTCTAGAATTTTGTAATAGTAATTTTGCTTTATCAAATTCTATAGCAGCAATGGCATCATTTTTTCTCAGATTATCATAACGAATAAAGTTTATAGAATCCTGTTTGTATCTGTTCTCCGCCGATTGCATTTGCAATGAAAGTTCATCCAATAAAGGTCCGTAGTTTTGCTCAGCAGTATTATATGATTGCTGCGAATTGGCCCTCCTAAATTCCTGTACATCCGCATCCAATTCAAATAAGGTTTGCCCTGCAGTTATCAAATCGCCCTCGGCTATTAGTTTTTTCATCAGCACCCCATCCACTAAGGAATATAATTTGTAATTGCCCGCTGGTATTATTTCACCTGACGCATATACAGCTTCGGTCATGCTTTTTGTTTCAGGTTTTATTGGGGTTTCTTTACTGCCGCATGATGCAATAAAGAGGGCCACTAAAGCAATATAGAAAGGGTTTTTATAGCTCATAACAAAGTGGTTTTTTACAATGTGAACTTCAAATTTAATATTGCAAGTTACGTATTAATCAGGAAATTGGGTAGGTCGTTGAAATTTGGGGTTGAAACGTAACGGCTCTACCTTCTTTTCGGCTCTACCTTCATAGAGTTAAAGACTCTATGAAGGTTTTTCTAAATAAGTTATAAAAAAATCCCCGCTATTCCTATATTTGTCATTCTCAAATACAACAAGCATGCAACACCCCGAACTAGTCCCCGATGAATATTTCCATATATACAATCATGCAGTAGGCAACGAAGATTTATTTCGTTCTTCAAATAATTATGAATACTTTTTAAAGAAGTATAATCAATATATATATCCTGTTTGCGGAACGTTCGCTTATTTCTTAATGCCAAATCATTTTCATATATTAATAAAAGTACGTACTAAAGACCAACTGATTTCTTATTATATAGAAGAACACCACAGGAAATATTCAGAAGAAAAAAGATTAGTCGTAATGCCTGAGACATTCGATTATCATGAATTTGTGATGCATCAATTTAAACGATTCTTGAATGGCTATGCTCAAGCTTTTAATAAAATGTATAAACGCAGAGGGTCTTTATTTGTAGATTATATAAAACGCAAAGAAATTGATAATGACACCTATTTACGAAACATTATTCATTATATACATTACAATCCTGTGCACCATGGCTTTTGTAAGCATCCCGAAGATTGGACTTATTCATCGTTTAATATATTGATGTCGAATAAATCCAACAAACTATAATAAACGTCTTAATATTTTGCGGATAAAGTGGTTAAGTTAATATTGGGTGATTTAAACTTGCAGAAGAAATGAGATAGACATTTTCGTTGCTCATCCAACGACTCAAAATATCTGTTATGGGTCACCGCACGCC
>JANYDJ010000071.1 GCA_025363675.1 Flavobacteriaceae bacterium
GCGACGCCATGCTCATTATATAAATTATTGTGAAACGGTTTGCAATAATCGTTGCAGGAGGAAGCGGGCAAAGGATGGGTGGCGATGTGCCCAAGCAGTTTATGCTCCTAAATGGCAAGCCGATTTTATTTCACACACTCTCCGCTTTTCAAAAAGCAATTCCGGATATTAATCTTATTTTGGTTTTACCCAAAAACGAAATTGAGACCTGGAGGCAATGCTGCGAAAATTATCAAATGGTTTTTTCGGTGCAGATTGTTGAAGGTGGATTAACCAGATTTGAGAGTGTGGATAATGGATTAAAAATGATACCCAATGAGGCCGATATATTGGTGGCAGTGCACGATGGAGTAAGGCCTTTGGTGAGTGCGACATTGATACAAAAATGTTTTTCTGAAGCTAATTTGGAGGTGGGGGTAGTTCCGGTTACCAAACTTAAAGAGACAATTGTATCCGCAAATAATTTACAAACGGTAGATCGCGAAAATTTGAGGAGTGTACAAACCCCGCAGGTTTTTTCAGCCAAATATTTAAAAGATGCCTACCAGTTTTGCAAAATACTAGACCCACTTGGAAAGGAATTTACTGATGACAGTTCTGTGTTTTTAAAATCGGGATATAAACTTAAAAGTGTGGAAGGGGAATACAGCAATATAAAAATTACCACACCAGAAGATATTATATTTGCCGAGGCTCTAATTAGGGGGAAGGAGTGAGGAGGAAGGGGTAAGGAGAAAGGGGTAAGGAGGAAGGAGTAAGGAGGAAGGAGGCTTTATAAGTTGTCACACAAACGAATTAACCATCAACAATTAACCATTAACCATCAACCATCAACAATTAACCATCAACCATCAACCATCAACAATTAACCATTACAAATGTCTTCCATCAAACTCGATATCCTGTTTTTTTCCGCCCATCCCGATGATGTAGAAATTGCCTGCTCGGGCACCTTAATCAAACATATAAAAATGGGATACAAGGTGGGCATTGTCGACCTTACCCGTGGGGACTTGGGTACCCGTGGCAGTGCAGATATTCGTGACCAAGAAGCAGCAGCCTCATCTAAAGTATTGGGCCTTACCGTTCGTGAAAATTTAGATTTAGGTGATGGGGTTTTTGAGAACAACCATGATACAAGATTGATAGTAATTGAAGCTATTAGAAAATATAGGCCCGAGGTAATTTTTATGAATGCCCCTACCGATCGCCATCCCGACCATGGCCGAGCAGGGCAGTTGCAGGCAGAAGCCTATTTTTATTGTGGCCTTCCCAAAATTGTAACGCAACACCCAGCATGGCGGCCAAAAGCTGCTTATCATTATATACAAGATGTACATTTACAACCCGATTTTTTAGTGAATATCACTGCCGAGATAGACCAAAAGTTTGAGGCACTGATGTGTTATAGTAGTCAGTTTCACAATCCCAATTCCGATGAACCGCAAACCTCTATTTCTACCCCTGAATTTTTAACTTTCCTCAAAGCCCGATTCGCCGATTTTGGAAGACCCATTGGTGCTGCGTATGCCGAGGGTTTTATTTGTAATAGGACGCCTGGGGTAGTGGATGTGTTGAAGGATTTGGTTTAGTAGTGGTTAGTAGTTAGTGTCTAATGATGAAATAGTAAAATGAGAGACAAGCCGAAAACTCTAATACAAAGTAGGCATAATAATATATAGAATAATGAAAAAAATAACATTACTAAGCATTATAATTGTAGGAATAGCTATTTCCGCATTTACTGTATTATCAGAAAAAAATGCAGCTATTGTAAATCAAGAGCAGGGACTTTATATATTTATACAAAGTAAACCTGTTACAGAATACAACTATTTAGGGACTGTTAAAAAATCTATTGCATGGACAGGTCAACCGGAAGAGATGTTAAACTCTTTGATAAAGAAAGTAAAAAAAGAACACCCTACGGCTGATGGGATTATATTTACTAGTGCTGATATGGATAAAGCAGATGCTGTAAAATTTAAATAAGATAACTAGGTTTTAGTTTCATATATTTAGTTACATTAAGAGTTGGGAATTTGCCAAATCCGCGTTCGTATGTGCCAGGCTGATTTGGCAAATTGTGCATGTGCGTTTGCTGTTTTCCGACGAAAGAAAAATTATCAAATATTATGTTTTTATTTCAATGTCCATAAACTAAATGCTTTTGCTCATCAATAGTTTGTCTAAAATATGGATTTTTGATTGCTTTTTCCTCCAATAAATCTATTGGTCTTTTTAAAATATCTTGAAGAGAAAATTTAAAGTCGAAATAATTATCAGCATAATCTTCTACTTCCATGTTTACAAAATCTACAATCAAATCAATATCACTTTCACTGGTATAGTTAGGTGTTAGCACAGAACCAAAAGCATACAGGCTTTTAACCTTGTGGGCTACACACAGTTTTGCAATGTCAGTTGTATATAATTGTAGGTTATTCATTACTTCCACAAATTTACATTAATAATTACTAAATACAATTAATTTGTTTCTTACTTCTTTTCCAAAGGGTACTTAACGCCTAATGATAATGTACTTCCACAGTGCCTATAATCTCGGCCTCCCCATGTATAATAATGCTCGTTTATAGTATTTATGCTCCACTGCATAGACACGGAAGTATACAGATACATCTTTTTAAATTTAAAGCCAACTCCAGTTTCGGCAATTCCAGCAAAGTCAAACATTTTATTAACTTTGGTAACATTGGAAATGTATTTGTCTTCTCTCGGATAATAAAAAGTTGTTATAGATTTTGCACTAATAAGTATAGAAGGGATAAAACCTAAATCAACAAATCCAATTATTTTTTTTCCATAATTATAGTATGCTTTAATTGGGATAGATAGAAAATCATAAGTGTACAAACTCTCTCTATAATTTAACTCCCCAGAAATATAACCACGCTGATTATATATAAAATCGGCCCCTAAAGAAAATTTATTATTAATAAAATATTCATAAGTAATGCCTCCCGAAAAACCTGTTCTATTTTTCTGATAGGATTCTGGAAACCTAAATGTTGGTTTGTCAAAGCTATAAGTACTAGTTTGGCTCACCCCGCCTTTTATACCAATAAACTGCTTTTGAGCATTTGTATATAATGATACCAAGGCAAAAATAACAACCAATACTTTTTTCATAAGGAATATCTGCAAATATAAGATTAATAATATTGCAAATGCTTCGCTGTCTCGAAATATTTAGTTTTTCAGAAATGCGTTTTTTGGGAACTGATACAATTGTATTGATTTAAAATTTTCGAACTCGGATTTTCAATTATCTAAAATTAAAATTTAACCCACCCGTTACCATCATAAAGTCCTGTTTGAAATTGCTGTTTGTTAGGTTAAAACTTCTCAGCAATTGCACTTGTAATTTTATTTTTTCAAGCCCAGCCCTCACAGTTAGTGCAGGCTCTATTAAAATATGCGAGCTGTTATTATATAAATAATTTACTTGGTTGGTATTATCGAAAATTAAGCTGCCAATGTATGTTGGAGTAGTTTAAACTCATGGCACGTGCAGAAGCTGTAATAGAAAAATATTTGTTGAGATAGCTGATACTGGGCTGCACGCCAAACCGAAATATATCGGCTGAAATTTTTCGCAAATACCATTTAACACACCATGCTAATACCAACAACGAGGTAGACCCTTTATGGCCCCCTTTCAATAAGCAAATGTTTGAACGTAATCGCGGATTATATATACTTTGTTCATTTGTACCTTTTCTATTTACTATATTTTTATTGGCTTCGGGCGAGAAAAAAAGAGAAGCTATTAGAATGCCCAAAGTCAATATAAGTTATATCATATTTTCGGTGTTGGTATCTGCTATACTTATTATATGGATTATGCCACCAATATGGTTTGTATTGGGTACTATATATTTCCTCAATTTTGTAGCCGTATTGCGGCATTGGTGCGAACATATAGGCGAGCATACCGAAAAGGAAAACAATACATTTTGGTTCCCTTTGGGTATGGGAATTGGCAACCACGAAGCCCACAATCACCATCCTCATTTCTCTTGGCTTACCCTGGCAATAGGTCTTTTCTATAGAAAAAAAGATACCAATCCTATTAAAGCGTTTTATGTAATTGCGTTTGATAAAACCATTGAGCATTATAAAGAAGTTAGTAAATAACAGAACTTTTAACTTTTTTTCATTCATATCCTCTTAACTTTGCACACGTTTTTAAAAAAGCATGTCACCAACAAATAAATTTGTCATTTTCTTTTCTGCGGTATCTATAGCTGCATCATGCGGCAGCGACACCACTACTATTAAACACGACA
>JANYDJ010000090.1 GCA_025363675.1 Flavobacteriaceae bacterium
CTGCACCTTTGGCCTGTAAAACACATCTATGCTATCACTACGCACCAGCCTGTAGCCGCAATTGTTCTTGAGCCCCGACAGTGTGACGAAATACCTGCCTGGTTTTTTGTAAAAGTGTGCAGCATCCTTTGCATCCAAACTATCTCCATCGCCAAAGTACCAGCGGAAACTGAGAAAGCCTGTATCGGAATTGTTTTGGAAACGGACGCTGTCGTTGGTGCAGCCGAGGGTGTCGGCGTTGGTGGTATAATCTATTTTTATTTTAGGGGAATATATTACTGGTGGTATTAAAGAAAATCCAGAATCAAATGTATATATGTAATATGTAGAATCATAACCACAGCTTTTACCTTCTTTGTTGGGGTAAGGAATTACGGGGCATTTAGCAGACCACAATATAATTTTATTATTGGGCATTAGTCTTAAAAACCAATTCCACCTTGTACTATATGTTTTTTGCAAATTATAAACTGTATATTTTACCTTAGGATATAGAGGGATTTGTATAAGCCGACAATTACCGCTTGCTGCAGGCACTCCATCATGAAAATCACAGACCACATATAGTATAGAGTCATTAGGGGAAAATGCTCCTGTCTCAGGAACACTTCCATATATATTCCTACTCAATAAAACATCATTGGGGTTTGAGACTTTTCCTGTTTGTTTATCGAAATCATAAATGGCAACAACAGGTTGAAAAGGTTTATAACTTCCAGCATTAACGTCGTATAAAGCAAGTTTATCTCCCTTGTTAGATACATCAAAATATTCTGAATGCATTCCGTTGTTTAAGGGTGTTATAACGGGTGTTGTGTCAATTCCATTTTTATCAACTTTATAACAGTATAAAAGACTGTCGTTAAACCCACTTTTAAATGTTGTTCCTATAATATTGATTATCCAATATACGGAATCATTTTGCTTTATATATTTGAATTCGTGTGCTGTGAATGCGGTTGTTCTCGAAAAATAATGTATTGGGTAAGTGGTATCTATATCGCCCCTGCCACTATCTAATTGCATCTTAACTTTGTTGACACTAACTCCAAATGTTTCACTTTGCATAGAAAACAATAGGTAAGTGGAATCTTGCCCTGGGTATGGGATAACTGTTACATTGGAACCTCCTGTATTTCCATATGTATATACATTTATATTTTTGCCATTTGGGGTTAATTGATGATATCTGTTCCAAAGGTATTTGCTGTTTGTATAGAAAAGCAAATTGCCCATACAATCGGACATACAACCAGAATAATTAGTTGAATAATTTGAGCTGGTAATTGGATCTGAACATATGGCTGTTTTTATCTTTGTTGGTGGATCTGTAGAAAAATTTAATCCGCTACGTAACCCTGTAGTCCAGTTATTGCCCTCCTGTGCATGAACACAGGTTGCTATAATAATTAATAAGTATGTGTAGAAATGTTTCATATAGTAAATAAAAAACCGTCAGCAGCAATGCCACTGACGGTTTTGTTAGGTTATTAATATGATGCTTTTATTAATTTTAATTCTTTTAGTTTGGTTCCGTTCTGTTTTATGCGTGCCATATTTATACCCGATGCATAACTATCATCAAGCACAAATACTGTTTGTTCGCCCATCAGCCGTTTGCTATCAAGCTTGCGTCCGGTTATGTCATACAATTCATAACTAATAATATTATGTTCCCAGTCTATTCCTTTTATATCTAGTGTATATTGGTTTGTAAATGGATTAGGGAATATCATAATTTGGTAATTGATATCTTCAAATGTATTGCTTGGCGGTTGTGCAAATATAGGTGCTTCAATGACATAATTATTACAACTCGCTTCTGGTCGAGAACACTTGTTCATATATTTAAAACCCCATCCACACTAGCAGGGTTCGGGTACTTGTATCACACTACTATGTGCTCTATGTGGTTTATATAAGTGTGCGATAGCGAACCAACCCTACCGTTAACCACCTAAAATAAAAAAAGCAGCTCCGAAATAAATCAGGGCTGCTTTTTAGGGTAATAGAAACTGTTATTGCACGTTCAGGGTTAGGGTAACTTGGTTGGTTAAACCATCACGATTAACTACAGTAAATGTATATTTTTCTGTGATAGATGCACTGCCCACCACAATGGTGAAATCTTTGGCATACGCATCGGCATTGCTGCCACTTAAAGTTTCTTGAGCAATGCTTGTGGGAGCAGCACCATTGATAATTTTGGTAGCACTAAAGGTTTTTAGCACATCTTTATCCTCAGCTTTTGAAGCGTTTATGCCAATAACAACGGTTTCTCCTTTGGTTACCGTTTTATCGGCCGACACATAGTTGCCTCCGGTTTTAAAAGCTATATTGGGTAACTTTCCACTGTCTTTTTTGCATGATGATATAACAGCTAGTGCTGCAAAAAGTATAATAATTGATTTGATGTTTTTCATGTTTTTATTTTTATAATATGATACTAATTTTAACTAAAGGTAAGTTTGTATATTATAAAAAATAACTTTGGGGTGGCTGAAAAACCCTATTATAATACCCAAAATTAACTTGGGTATCCCTATAATTATAGTATTTATTTTGGGGAGTGTATATATTAAAAACCAATTTAGCCGTTTCAAAAAACAAATCGGGCAAAAACTTAAATTGCGGTTTTTGGCTTGTAGTAATTGGGCTTGTATAAGGGTCTTTGTTCAGTTCAGCAATATAACTGATTGCATTTTGTTCGGGAATATCCGTGATTACTTCAATTATTTGGTCATTCTTATTGCCTGATACTGCATCGTACAAAATACCGTCCACCATCACCTCGTCGGCATTTATCCACTGCACCTCATGCTTGCTTGGGTCCATGCTTATAGGTAAGGTTTTGTTTGTGGCAAACTCGTGGTTTTTAATTATGCCCACACAACAGGTAATAATAGAACTACCAAATATACTCATACTCCACAATGCCAAAAGCAATATGGGATATATAGGTTTTCTATAAGTGTGGTTATGGTTCATTGTTTAATCGCGGTACAAATATAGTTTACAAGTGAGCATAAAATTAATACCCGGATTGTACAAGCCATAGTATTTTAAACGCGATAAATGATCGTAATAAGCGGTATTGGCCAAGTTGCGGCCCGATAAATAAATATGCAAAGGTTTGCCTTTGTATTGGGTTTCTATTCCGGCAGCAATATTATATATAATATATCCCGAAGTAGCCTTTTCAAAAATGGCAGGATGAATTTGTGAAGCATAAAACTCGGCTTCGGGTTCTATATACATCTTTTTGTTTTTGGTATTTTTTTCATAACGAATCCCCCATTTCATTTTATTGGCGGGGATAAAGGGCAGATAACCGCCATCGGCTTTAATGCCTGTTACCGTAGCAAATGAACCGTTTAAAGATACATTTTTTATATAGGCTGGTGCATATTTTAGTATAGCTTCGCCGCCATATAGTTTCGCATTTTGTTGCTGATATTTATATACCAAATAAGCACCCTGCCATTTTTCGCTGGTGGGGTTCAAATATATATAATTAAAGAACTGATTATAATATGCCGACAAACTAAAAAACAAAGTTTTGTTACGAAATTCTAAACTTAAATCGCCGTTAAAATTTTGTTCGATTTTCATATTTGGGTCACCCAGTTCGTAACGGTAAACACCTTCGTGCAAGCCGTTAGAAGCGAGCTCAGCCAAATTGGGGCTGCGAAAGCCTGAAGAAATATTGCATTTAAAATTAATTTTTTTAGTGGGATAAAACGAGGTTCCCAAAATTCCATTAATAGAAGGCCGTTGCATTAAAAAAGGAAATATCTGATAATCTTTGTCAGGTTTGTTTAGCGAGCGGGTATATAATGTTTTAATAGTTTTATAATTACCGCCCAAACCAAACTCTATTATAGCTTTTTTAAGTTGTTGCCTAATATATCCTGATAGTGATACTTCGCCCATATTGGCATCGGGTATTATAATACGTCCGCCATAGTTGGTATTGTTTTCGAAAGTAAGTTGGGTGTTTGTTGCAATGGTAGTTTTCTCTGTAATATTATGCTCCCATTTGGCAGTTGCCAATATAGAAATAAGGTGCATGTTCAAACTAATTTGTCCGCCACCCTCGTCCTCCATCCGCAGGTTCGATTGGAATCCTGCATTCACTTTTAGCAAAGATTTTTTTAAGAAAAATGTATTTTTCGAATTAAATATATTCAGCATTACCGTATGGTGCGGATTGGCCATACTTCTGGACCAACGCTTATCGGGGATAATAAAATTATAGATATCTTCCATAATAAATCCATAATGATTTAATGAAAAATTATATATATTTTCTTGAATCATTTTTTTCTTTTTATAACCATAAGCAGCTTTCAAATAATACCCGTCCGATCGTGAATTGAGTACCCTGTTATTCTTTCCATCTGCGTAATCAGCATGGCTTTCCATACCCAAACGCAAACGACTCCAACGTTGTTTGTCTTTATTATACTTTTGAAATCCGATATCGGTTAATGTGCCTCTACTGTTTGCATAAAAACGTGTATTGAAATCAATTACCCTTTTGTGGTTTACATCGGGCTGCTCTTCTATAATATTGATAACACCGCCCAATGCATCCGTACCATATAATACCGAAGCAGGACCTTTAATAATTTCTACCTTATCAATTCCAATAAACGGCAACCCAAGTCCATGCTCATCTTGCCACTGTTGGTTATCAAACCTTAGCCCCGACAAAAGCACCAAAATTCTGTTACCATACAAACCACGTATAACAGGTTTTGATATAGAATTTCCCGTAGTCATCTGACTAATTCCAGGATGTTTCGACAAAGCATCGGATAAATTAAATGGATTTTGTTGCTCAATTTTTTTGAGTTTCATCATCTCTATATTTAAAGAATTTTTATATATCGGACTTTCGCTCACCCCCGTTACCACTAGTTCTTTAAGTTCGCTTACAGAATCTGCTTGAGCTAATAAGTTTAGTGGCAGAAAGCAAATTATAATATATAATAATATGTTTTTAAAGTGTGAAGAACACTCCCCTGCCTTGCTCTGCCAAAAATTTGGTTTCAATGCAATACTTCTATAATGCGTCAGCCCATTTATCATTTACAATTAATCATTAACCATTAAAATTACCCTTCATATTCCCCAAAAACTTTTCTAAACACATCGGCTACTTCGCCCAGGGTGGCATAGTTTGATACACTTTCTATAATACAGGGCATGAGGTTGGTTCCGTCTTTGGCTTGTTGTTCTAGGGTTTGCAACAGCTCAGTTACTTTAGCTTGGTCACGCTGGCTTTTCACCTCATTTAATCTTTTTATTTGGCCTTCTCTTATACTATCATCTACTCGTAGTATTGGTGTATCTTGTGTTTCTGTTTGGGTATATTTATTTACGCCCACTATAATACTTTTTTCGCTCTCCACATTTTTCTGATGCATATATGCGGCGGCGGCAATTTCACGCTGCATAAATCCTTCCTCAATTGCTGAAACTGAACCACCCATATTGTCAATTCGTGTTATATAATCTAATGCCAATCGTTCCATTTCATCCGTTAAACTTTCAATATAATAACTGCCACCCAAAGGGTCTACGGTTTGGGTAACACCACTTTCGTTTGCAATAATTTGTTGTGTTCGCAAGGCAATTTTTGCTGCTTCTTCAGTGGGCAAACTCAGGGCTTCATCAAAGCCATTGGTATGCAAACTTTGCGTGCCACCCAACACTGCCGATAATGCTTGCATGGTAACACGCACGATATTATTATGTGGTTGCTGGGCAGTTAAAGTTGAGCCGCCTGTTTGTGTATGAAATCGCAACATTTGTGCCTTTGGTTCTGTGGCTCCAAGCTCTTTGGTGATATGTGCCCATATTCTTCTTGCTGCTCTAAACTTCGCTACTTCTTCAAAAAAATTATTATGTGCATTAAAGAAGAATGACAAACGTGGGGCAAAGGTATTAATATCTAAACCCTTATCGATTGCGGCTTTCAGATAGGCTTTGCCATTGCTTAGGGTAAATGCTAACTCTTGCACCGCTGTAGAGCCCGCCTCCCGAATATGATAACCAGAAATGGAAATGGTATTCCATTTGGGAACTTCTTTACCACAATATTCAAACACATCTGTTATTAATTGCATGCTTTGTTTGGGCGGATATATATAAGTTCCTCTTGCGGCATATTCTTTTAAAATATCATTCTGTATAGTCCCTCCCAGTTTTCTCACATCGCATCCTGTTTTACGACCCAGTGCTATATAAAACGCCAAAAGTGTGGATGCAGTTGCATTAATGGTCATGGAAGTGGTGATTTGTTCCAGGTTAATTCCCTTAAACAATATTTCCATATCGGCAAGTGAATCTATAGCCACCCCTACTTTCCCCACTTCACCATCACTCATTGCATGGTCGCTATCATACCCAATCTGCGTAGGTAAATCGAAGGCTACCGACAAGCCCATGGTGCCATTATTGAGTAAATAATGATAACGTTTGTTCGATTCCTCTGCGGTAGAAAAACCTGCATACTGCCTCATGGTCCACAAGCGGCCGCGGTACATATCAGGCTGCACCCCCCGTGTATAGGGGAACTCACCCGCATCTTCGGCATTGGGCACAGGTGTTTTGTAAATCCTGTCTATTTCAATACCCGAGGTGTTCTCAAATGCTTCCATCAATTTATGATTTTATAATTATAACCGCAAAGATGCTTGATTTGATAGGGCATTTCCAAACATAATTCTTTGGTATTTGTATGCATAAATAGACAGCCAACATGAGGTAGTTGAAAAACAATCCGTCCCTTATCATATAGTAAACACATATCCCATTTACTTTTGCTCACTGAAATTTTAAAACCGAAACACATGAATAAAAAAATAGGTACCTGCATATTGCTATTGTTATTTATAGCAAACCATATATCGGCTCAATCGTCGAGCCATAAAAAGAAAACTGTGGAAGTTAAACCCAGTACTTTTAATTGTCCCAAATTTCGTGAAATTAAATGGGGCTCTGTCAAAGATTCAATATTGATAAATGGTGTGGCTCCCACATTTGTAAAAGCCAAACTAAAGGAAGACACCTGTGCTTACTTTTTGCAAGATGATGATATGAGCATTGGAACCGTGTTATGCAAAAATATATATTATTCATTTAACGGAGCAGGCCGCTTGGTAAAAGTTAGAATGGTGGTTCCCAAATCGCAGAAGTCGGATATAAAATTTATATTGGAGACCAAGTTTGAGAAAGCTACCCAAATATTTGACCTCACCAATGCATACGAACTTATATGGAACAATATAGAAGAAGTAAGGCTCACGCTTACCGATTATGATGACCCAAGTATAGACTTCGTTACGGTTGAATTTACCAGTGATTTTGAGATGACCGAAGCCAAAAAAATTAACCGTGCTGTTGATGATTTCTAAGCACCACAACAATATCTGTCTTGTTAGAACCGAGATAGCTAGGTAATAATAACAAATAAATTTGCCAACACAACCAGCCCGTCTCACCAGCGGGTTTTTTTATAATAGTCGTTAGTCAGCTAGTCGTTAGTCGTTAGGGGCTTACGCACAATTTGACTAACGACTATTGACTAACGACTAACTGACTAATAGACTAACGACTAACTGACTAACGACTAAAAAAAATGAGATTCGATTATCATATATTTATTTGTGCCAACCAAAAAGCGGAAGGTAAAGTTTGCTGCGGACAGGAACGCGGAATGGCGTTAGTGGATGAATTCAGAAGAGTTTTACGAGACAAAGGCTTGCAGGGAAAAGTACGTGCCCAACGTGCAGGATGCATTGATGCCTGTGAGTTTGGCCCCAGCGTTGTTATATATCCCGGTGGTGAATATTATGGCCATTTGAAACCAGAAAATGTTCAAACTATTATAGAAGAACATATAATAAATGGGAAAGTGGTTGAGGAATTATTGATTAAATTCTAATACATAATATCTAAATTCTAAATTCTAAATTCTAAAACTGTCAGTCTGAGTTTATCGAAGACGGTGTTTGAAAGAGTGCTCCTGAGTTTGTCGCCCTTCGATAAACTCAGGATGACAAACTTCGTAAATCAAAAATCGTTAATCTTTGTTCTTAAATCCATCAAAATGTTTTAA
>JANYDJ010000142.1 GCA_025363675.1 Flavobacteriaceae bacterium
ACCCAGATTACGCAATAGCCTTTTCAAAAGGATAGTCAAAAGCCTTTGAATAATTCCAAAGCCCACTAAACCATGCCCTTCTCTTTTTACTAAGGGCTATTTTCAGTACTAGTTTATCGTTTATTTTTTCGAAGTATGCTCCAATTGCAAAAGTACGATATCGCAAGGTTGACAATGTTTTCTGTGTCTTTTCTTGTAGTACAAATGTTCTAAAAAGAGCCATTAAATTATAGGCTATCATGGCAAATGTTAGGGCAGCTTCGGTAGCGTAAAAATCTTTTAGATTAAAGCTGTCAAAACCAAAATCATACTTTTCCCGATAGCTATCGGGATTAATTCTGTTTTCAGCATCGCCTCTTCTACTGCTACAGCAGAAAAAGCAAAAGCAGAAGCAGAAGTTAGCAAACCTGACCCAGAACAAGCTATGAAAGATTCTCTAGAGAAAGTACGTGTAGAAGATTCAGTTAAGCACCACGCTGGCAAAAAAGGCGACATGCACAAAGAAGGCGACATGCACAAAAAGTAATCTTTCTTTTAACATTACAAATAAAAAAGGCAATCAGAAATGGTTGCCTTTTTTATTTATCTGAGATTTTCGAAACATCAAGTTGTTTTCACTTGGCTCGATTTAATTTGCTTAGTTTGCAAATTACTAGTTGGTTTTTGTTGCCTTGTAAAAAATAAAATAAAAATTTTTGCGGTTTAAATACCGTCGTTATCTTCGCCCATCAAATTATGCACAAATAATTTGATAACGAACAACATAGTGCTTAAGCCTGCTCCTTCAAAAAAAGCACGTTTAGCTTTTAAATAGTTTCAGTTACTTAATAAAACACATAAAAACTAACCCACATGGAAAACAATGCAAATCTAAATTGCCCTAATTGTGGCACCCAAGTTTCGAGTAGCTTAAACTTCTGCTCTTCTTGTGGGTTTAATCTTAAAAATGCGGCAGAAAACAAAGAAACTCCCAAGGAGGAGCCAGAGGTTAAAATCACCGATGCTGAACATGCAAAAGAAAAGAAAAGCCATAAGAAACCTGTCAATAAGCCTATGGCTGATATGAAAAGTTCTGTACCTCAGCGAAAAAAACCTGGTGCAAAGAAATGGGCATTGGTTTCTGTTGTTGTGTTGGTTATTGCATTGGGCTTATATAAATTCTCACCTAGCTTGTTTGGAGGAGTTGGGAAAGTAGATGTGACCCATATCCCTTTTAAAGAAACAGAAAAAGGCCGTTGGGGATTAATATCGTATGATGGCCAAGTTTTGGTTTCAGAGGAATGGGAAAATGAACCCAGTGAGGCGATAGAAGGATATGTGAGAGTGCGGAATAAAGACGGTAAAACACAATTTTTTACAGTATCAGAAAAAGTAAAACAAGTGGGTGACGATTATGTGGAAGCATCGTTTCATAGAGAAGGTCTGTGTGTTGCCGTGAAGGAAAACTCTCCTATTGGATATTATGATAGAAAAATGAGTCTTGCTTTTGAAGTAAAGGTTTTGGATGGGAAAGCAATTGAAAGTGCGGGCTCATTTTTTGATGGTTTGGCTCGAGTTAAAGATGAGGATGGCAAATGGGGTTATATTAATAGCAAGGGTGAGTTAGCAATACCATGCACATTTGATGATGCAGAACCTTTTAAGGATGGACTTGCTTTGGTGTCAAAAAATGAAAAAAAAGCGGCTGGAGGATCTGAGACGCAACATGGCTTCATTAATAAAGCTGGTGAAACAATTATTAAATTTGAGGCAGGCAAAATATACACATCATCGTCTGAAGGTCTAATTGCCTTTAGTGATGACAAAGAACATAAACAATGGGGCTTTATTAACCACGATGGAGAGAAAATAATTAAACCAAGTGAAAAGTTTGCAGAAGTCTCACCTTTCTATCAAGGATATGCAACATTCTCCGATGGAAGTCTTTGTGGGATTATGGATAAAAAAGGAGAAATCATCATTAGACCTAAATATAAGTTTGCTACTTATGCTGATGGTTTGGTGATGATAAATGACGCTTCTACCTCAGACGATAAGAACAAATATGGATTTATTAATTTAGAGGGGGAGAAAGTTGTTGATCCAGACTATGAAAGTGCACACCAGTTTCATAGTGATTATGCTTTTGTAAAACGTAGTACTAAATGGGAAATTATAGATAAAAAAGGCAAATCTGTAGGCAAAAAGGATTTTTATGCTATCAATTATCGTGATGAGAATAGACTTAATATGTACGACCCCTTGGTGAGTTCCGATTTTATAGATATTCCCGGGATTGCAAGTAAAATGTTACCTGAATTAGGGGTAAATACATTTAATAGCCTGGATGGAAATACTGATATTGCAAAATTGATTAAGGTATTAAGCCTTGACAAGCCAAAGGACAGTGAGGTAAAGAAAGAAGAAAGGAAGGATGAGATAAACGACCCCTATAAATATCTTAGTCAATCTAGAACAGTATATGCTGTGAAAGAATTGAATGGAATGATCGCATACAATATCCAAGCATATTTTAACGAAGATGTAAAAGAAGCTGTTACAGCCACCACTGCATCTGTTGAGAGAGAATACAGATATGGCTATAACGGTTACGATTATTATCCTACTACAGTGACTAGAGAAAGAGTTACCGGTTATAAACTATCAAAAACTGCAAAGTTATTGAATGTATCATATTCATATTTCCTAAACAGAAAAGCTGAGCGTAAAACTGATAAAATATTTGCTGCACTTAAAGAAGCGATTGTAAAAAAAGGATTTGTACTACTGAGTCCTGAGGGAGATAAACTACAATCATATTATTTTGGCAATAAGAAAGATGGATCTATTAAAATATATATATCCTCTAATGGAAGTAAAATTGATGTTCTGTTCTATTTTACTGAAGACCAACTGATGCCTGAATCTACAAGTATGATGCAAGGAAGCCCTGATATCCCTCAAGAGGAGCGAAAGTAAAATGCATCGATATTAATTTATTTAGATTTTGGATTTTTCTTAAAGTAATTCTTGATATCGAATGAAAAATAGTATTTTACTAGTTGCGTTGCTATGGTCAATTAGTATGCACGCAGATAATATAAAAAAAGGCTTAAAATATTTAGAGAAGAAAAATTATGCTAAGGCTCATACTTGTTTTAACAAAGCAGTAGTAAAAGACAGCAATAATGCAATAGGGTGGTATGGGCTTTATAAACTATATAGTGATAAAGCTACTCCTTATTATAATTTAGAAAAAGGTAACACTTATGCCTTTAATGCCAAAAACACCTTACTAAAAATTGATTATGATCCAGTAAAGTATAAGCTAACCCGAAGTGAGATAGAGAATGCTTTTTATTCCATCGATCGTGAGTTGTATAACAATGCTTATGTGAATATTAGCATTATTTCATTAGAATATTATATATCTATATCTAAGTATACTCCCAATATGGCATATGCCACCAAGTCAAGAGATTCATTGGCCTATGCGAAAGCAAGTACCGAAAATACTATCAGTGCGTATGCAATATTTGTTCAATTATATCCGGAGGCAAATGAGTTAAAGCAAGCACAAGAAAATATAAGAATTCTAGAATTTTCAGGGTGTAAAACTAGTAGAGATATATCCTGTTTGGAAGCAATGAGAACCAAATACAGCGATAATACCAAATGGGTTGTCAAAATTCAAAATGAAATTTATTCAATGGCCTTAGATTTAGCCGTCGAATCAGGGAAAAGTTCTGAGGTGAAAGCATACCTATCAAAATATACAGAAAGTAATATTATTGCAATAGCTCAGGCCAAATATGATAGTATGTTTTTTTCTGAAAGTATTCCAACTGGAGATTATCAAAAAGCAGAAGAATATATAAGGAACTACCCTACGTCCAAATATAGAAAATTGGCTGAAGAAAAGTTATATATGTTTTTTACCGCCGATGAAACAAATACCGAAAAACTTTATGAATTCTCTAAGAAATATCCCGAAAATCCATTTGCTGAAATATCATTCAGAAAACACTTCTTACTATTGACTAATAACCTTCAAGACTCTTCGGGATTAGCAAAATATGTAAGCGAGTATAAAGAGAGCAAATTGTATAATGAAGCCCTAGAGGCTTTCTATAAAATTTATACAGAACATGAAACAAATCCATCTTGTATTTTATCATTCAAACAATTTGTAACGGAGCCCTCACATATTGACTATCTTAACTATAAATATTTTATTACTTTAACTAAAGAAGGTTTAAATCTTGAAGGTTTAAAAAAGTTTATTGCAAATAAAAAAAATTCAGGTTCTATTTATCGAGATTATGCATTATTACGATACTACCAATTGTTCACTGAAGCATATATGAATAAAAAGAATGTTGCTGCCTATTTAAATGATAATGTTTATTCTGTATCTATATATAAGAAGCATGCTCAAGCATGTAAATTTGAAAATGACATTTATTCTATGAGCGAAACAAATTTATGGGCCTGGATAACGACCAATAGTAATGATATATATTTAAAGGATGCGTTACATAAATACTGTCAAAAAAACACACAAGGTAAAGAAGCTTATAAAGAAAAATTGAAGGTGTTCTTAATGAATAAAACAGAAAGCTATATTTATTGGGATTATGTAACAAGTTGTGTAAGGACAAATAATAATTATGGCAATAATGTGCAATGTTACGCACCTAATAATTCCCAACTAGAAGTTGACAAGAATATTGGGGAACTAACATATGCAGCGGTAGAATACCCTTTTGATAAATCATTTAAAGAAACAAAAAATAAAGCCGCTGAGCAGGGAACTACTGAAATAGTCACTGCCAATCATACAGAAACTGCTGACCAAATTATTGAAACTACTACTGAGGAATCACAAATAAAATTAGAGACGAACGAAAATATCATCTTTAAACCTACTGAATTAGTGGCAATGACAAAGGATATTTTATTTTCAGCAGCTTATAAATTATTCAGCAAAAGAATTGATTATAATGACGACGAATTATATACCGAATTGCTAAGACAGTATGATAATGAAAGCTATAACACGCTTTATCAATCTAGTGCCAATAGCCAATTATATGTTACGAGAGGCAAATCTATATTGGAAGATTTACAAAAAATTGATCCGTTTAATAAATTGTACTCTTTCGAAATAACATGTAATGCTAAAAACTATTGGGGTGGATCATCAGCAGTAGTTGAACTAGAAAACAATATTATAAAAATAACTTCTATAGTCATTGAGCACGGATACACGATGCAGAACTATACACATAACTCAATTAAATTTGACAAGGGCAAGTGGCTTAACACTCATTTTAATGCTCTCAATGCGTCTGATTTTCAGTTCCCAGTATATAACGAAAATCAAACTTTAAACGAGTATTCTGTAAAACCTATATTTTCTATTTTACCTTTTAAACTTGGCCCTGACCAAAATCAATTTATTGTTTTTATACATAGAATGGAAGTGTATTGGGGCAAAACTCTAGTCAATACGCTTTCTTCAACACACCCGTTGAGTCATTATATGCCCGATTATAACTTTAGGTAATATTTTATTTCATACTCCAAGTCAATCCAATTCGATGGATGTTCCCCAATTTGAATTTATTGCAAAAACCATAATCTATATTTAGGCTCCCCTTCCGTTTTTGCAACTTTAGGCCAAAACCTGCCGAAGGGAATCCTCCTTCGTCTACACCAAATTCATAGCCTGTTCTAAGATATAATAGCTTATGCCAGCCATATTCTAGCCCCATTGAAAATGTCTCGTTGTTATCACTATAATGGTTTAATTGGGCTGTACCTAACATAAATTGATTGTTCCCTCGCCAAACATCCATAGCAAACCCCAAACGAAAAACCGCTGGAACCGATACTCGCTGATAATTTGTAATATCTGACTGCCCGCTAAATTTGAGTACTTCCATTTGCCCATTCGGTTTAACATTGGCTCCAAAATTATTAATGGTAACTGCAAACCTCGCATTTCTGATATCTAAATCGTAGCGTAATCCGAAATCAAACAATAAATTATTGACTGTTACACCTGCCAATCCTTCATGTGCTAACTTCATATTAATTCCAAACGAAAAAAAATCTGTGAGCGTACGAGCGTAACTACTGCCAATCGTCCAACTATTCATATTGATAGTTCGACCTGTTCCAAATGGTTGGAATTCTGTAGTTTCCATCATACTACCAAAATCGTTGTAAGCTAAGCTAATGCCAAATTTGGTATACTTCCCTTTGTTAAATACCGCAGATACCCAGCTTTGACTAGTATTGACAAAATACCTAGTGGTAGAAATTTGCACTTTTACTTTTGCAGTATCCCCTTTTACAAGTCCCGCGGGATTCCAATATGCTGCTGAAGGGTCATCAACCAAGGCGATTACTGCACCCGCCAAGGCTCCCGATCTACCATCGGGCCAAACTTTTAAAAACTGCATTCCTGAAGTACCTGAACGACTATTACCAAAAGTAGGAAGTACTTGGGCAAAAGCATTATACAAGGGATTTGCAAACAGAAAAAGAAATAATAAACTCTTATTTTTCACTGTCTCAAAATTACTGAATTATGAGTTTTTTGCAGATGATATTATTGTTATCTTTTAGTTTAATTATATAACATCCCTTAGGAAAATTACTGCAATTAATCTCTTCAATATGCTGTTTTAGCTGATACGAGAGCATGGACTTACCTGTTAAATCAAAAATTTCTATCATTATGTTTTGCTTATCAGTTTGCAGCGTAAATATTCCAGCATTGGGATTGGGGAACAACTCAAAAAACAAATCACTTCCAATTTCATTTATTGAAACTTTTGCCAAATCAATATCCAGTGATTTTGCATTACAACCGTTGGAGTCAGTAATATGTACTTTGTATATTCCTAGTTGATTATATATATAGGTTTGATTGGTAGCACCAGTTAATGCACTCCCGTTTAAGAACCATTGATAGTTAGCTGCAGCAGAACTGGTAAGTTTTTTATTGGGTATATCAGTGGTGATACTGGGTTTGGCCAAGGATGGGAATACGGTGATGGTTTTTGCCTGTTTATTGGTACATCCGCCACTGTTTGTTACATCAATTTCATATTGGGCACCCACTGTTACTAATAATGAATTGGAAGTAGCCGAGCTAATTACGACACCGTCTTTTTTCCATACATAAGTGTTACCTACTGCATTGGGAACACTTAAGATAACCTGGCCCCCGCTACAAAAAATAAAGGGCCCGCTTCCAGAAATGCTTGCATTGGGTAAAGTATTAATGGTAACAGTAATTCCTTTCGACGTATCGGTGCAGCCAATACCGTTGCTTAGAACCAGCTGGTAGATACCAGAACTGTTTGCGGTGAGTGTATCCAAATTTGCACCTGTTATCATACTTCCATCTTTAAGCCATTGGTAAGAAAATCCTGCACTTGAAGGGCCTATCAGATCAACTGTTTTTCCTGCACAAAGTGTGGTACTTCCGTTTGCTGTAATTGTGGAAGTTGGTTTCGAATTTACTGTAACACTAACTGTTGATGAAGTGCTAGAGCCACAACCATTAGTAACCACTAAATCGTAACTACCGCTAACCTTGGCACTATATATAGAATCCGTAGCTCCATTTAAGTTGTTGCCATTAAAACGCCATTGGTATGACCATCCAGCACCTGTAGTGGCTTTGAGTGCAACGAGTCCGCCTTGGCAAAAGGTTGTATTTCCTTGTGCTGTAATGGAAGCAGACGGAGCAACATTATTTACCGCAACCTGCACCGCACTAGATGAGGTAGTGCAAGCACTGTTACTTACCTCAGCAAGGTAGTCGCCCGTTGTTTTGGCTATAATACTTGCGGATGTGGCTCCAGAAATAACATTGCCGTTTTTTTTCCATTGCACTGTTTCCCCGCTTTTTAAAGTAACGCTCAATATCACAGAATCTCCTGTGCAAAATGAAACTTTCCCACTTTTATTGACAATCGGATTGGGTGCAGGATTTATGGTGAGGTCCGTTCCGTTATCACCGCCATTAATAGCTGGGCTGCTTCCAACTACTCTAATGCGATAGCCAGTTCCTGCTACTGTGGAAATGGGGATTTGAACATTAATATTGGCAGGGAATGAATCATTTAAGGTGCTTAATTTTACAGGGCTGCCAAAACTGCCCTTAGCATCAGATAACTGCACTGTATAAGTATTAGTGCCATTGAACTGTCCACTTTTGAAGGTGATATTTACTTTATCGCCCGAGCAGAAGGTAGTGGTAGAAATAGCATCCGTAGTGATAAACTGTGGTTTCACTATATAATTATAGTTTGCTCCATTATTGTCATTAACATTAATGGAATACATTTCGTAGTAATTATATACATTTATTTTGGTGGAAGAAAAAGCATAGTATAATACAGTATCTCCTGACGAATGTGGAGGAATAATAGCAGTGCCCATATTGTTATTCATTTTTACTGCTGAAATCATGGATGTCTTCCATTTATTGTTTGAGTACCTTATATAAAAATACTCATTACCAGATGGTGTTTTATTTGTTTTAATCCCAATGTTTACGGCATTATTATTATATACATTTATTGGAGTTTGCCACACGCTGTCTATAGTAACTGGTAGAGAAGGCGTTTCCATAAATATAGCTTTTGTATTATTATAACCTTTATCCATAAAGTTCATGGTATACCAATTACCATCAGTAACTGAAATATTATTATTGGTAGTGCTACTATAAGTATAATCCTGTAGTGAATCCATTATCACATTTGTATTTGCCCACTGATTTTGATTATAATTAGCTGATGGGCCGCTGGTGAAAAGAAAATCATAACTACCTGCACTGGTATCGGCTCCACTTTTGGAATCAATATAAAAAGTGGTATGATATCTTTTAGCACCTAGGCTAAGCAGGGTTATATTACCACCAGCTTGAAGTTTTGAAGCCCAGTTTTTCTGAGTGGGTGGATTGGACCAATTGCTCCACTGCCCGGGCATGTTTATACCCTCAGCCACATATATATTGCTACAACCACTTTGTTGTGTAATAGTAATTGTGTTTGATACTGATTGGCAGCCATTACTTGCCGTTGCTATCATATAATAAGACGAAACACTTTTTGCATAATATAGGGTATCTGTTTGCCCATTAATACTCGTACCATTATTAAACCATTGCACATTTGTTCCGCTGGGTTGGTTGCCGCTCAGTTTTATTGAATCACCCAAACAAATAGTATTGCCATTTAGCGATTGAATTTGCACTGTAGGAATAGTAATACTGCTCACACTAATAGCATTTGAACTATCCTTATTACATGCATCTGAAATTATAACTTTGTATATACCACTTGCTGAAACATAGCAAAATGAATCTGTAGCACCTATTATATAGTTTCCATTAAGTGTCCATTGATATATTTTGCCGGTATATGAAATTTCTGAAAGCTTGATAGAGTCGCCCTGGCAGATATTTGTTTTGCCCGATGCAAATACTTTGGGAGCTAATTTGGCGTTGAGTTCTAAATTTACACCATTATCATAACCTGTATCTACAGGATTATTTGCGATAACACGTACTCTATAATATTTGCTAGGTATACAATTGGCGGGGATGGTACACGCAACCGTGTCTGGATTGGGTGATTTAAGATATCCAATGTTCACCGGGCTTGAAAAACTACCTGCTGAATCAGATAATTGTATGGTGAATTTATTGCCGCTGTTATACTTATCGTATGATACAAAAGGTATATCGATGCTACTACCTGGGCAAAGTGTTTTACCTATCAATGAATCTGTATATAATACACTTGATTGTGTTATATATTTATAATTCGCTCCATTGTTATTATTGAAGTTTAAAGTGTACAAATCATAATCATTGATAATATTATCTCGGGTAGAAGAGAAAACATAATATTGCACAACAGTACCGGCAGCACATCCTGGAATATAAGCTGCCCCAGTATCTTGATCGATATTTACATACGCCACTAAAGAACTTGCCCAATTATTTGTTGTAAATCGAAGATATATTTTTTCTTCATACATAGGGGTATCACTTAGATATACGCCTATATAGGCATTGGTATACTCCTTCACATGTGGCGTCATTTGCACCACCGAATCTATAGTAACAGGTTTTGATTTTGTTTCCATAAAAACCGCTTTGGTGTCATAATATCCTCGGTCTTCAAAGTTTACGGTATACCAACTTCCATCGTTAACATACATTTGATTGCTACCGGCTGAGCCGCCATAAGTGTAGGTCATCACTGTATCTGGTTTAACCGGCACTACCCCACCCCATCGGCTCTGCGACGGATTTGAGCTTGGTCCGCAAGTAAAAAAGAAATTATAGTTGCCTGATGTGGTATCGGCACCTGATAAAGTATCAATATAAAATGTAGTGTGATACCTACGGGTGGTTTTAGGAATCAAGTATACTCCCCCGCCCGTTATTTGACTATCGCTTGCAAAATTGGGCTTGTTTTTGGGAGGGTTTTGCCAGTTGGTCCACTGCCCAGATAGGTTTAAGCCTTGGCTTATGGATATCTGACCATCAGCTATAAATGAACATGAAAGAAGAAGAAGACCTAGTAAATATTTTCTCATAGTACACTGTGTTATTTTGTAGCAAATTTATAACAAGACTATTAAATTGGTTGAAGGGTTGCCAAAAATTTTACTTTTCTTATTTTACTAAATCCAAACCTGCGTTTTGCACCCGTTCATACAATCATAATCCAAAAGTAAAATTGAGGAAACACTGCGGTAACATAAAGTTTTAAACTTTGTACTCCTTTTAATAATTCGCTTTATGATTCATAAGTACCTGTTAATCTTTATTTTTTTATTGTGTTCTGTGCTCACTACCTTGGCCCAAAAAGGTAGCATACACGGTGAGGTTACCGATTTGAAAACAGGGGAGAAACTCTCCGGAGTGGGGATTAGTTTGAAAGGTAAAAAAAATACGACCTATTCAGATAAAGATGGCGGGTTTGTTTTCTCCAATTTAGACTCAGGTTTATATACATTGGAATTTACGTTTGGTACTTATAAAGATAAAACTCTTAAAGCTATCGCGGTTTATGCAACTAAAACAAGCGAACTAAAAGTGCAATTAGAACCAGCCGACCCTGAACAGCTTAAAGCTACCAGGGTAGTTGCTACACGTGCAAAAAATACAGAATCAGCTATTGTGCTAGAGATGAAGCGTAGTGACAATATTGTGAGCGGTATATCGGCCAGCCAAATACAAAAAGGTCAAGACCGTGATGCATCGGAAGTGGTGAGAAGGGTGCCAGGTGTTACCATTATTGAAAACCGCTTTATTATGATACGCGGATTAAATGATCGCTATAATACTGTATGGTTGAACGATGCGGGAGCTCCCAGTTCGGAAACCGATAAAAAAGCATTTTCGTTCGATATTATTCCCGCAGGTCTTATCGACAGAATATTGATATACAAAACCCCATCGGCCGATTTGCCCGGTGATTTTGCCGGAGGCATGGTAAAAATATATACCAAAGCTTTCCCCGAAAAAAGTAATATATCATTCGATATTAAAAGTTCATATCGCACGGGCACTACCGGAAATTTGTACGACTATAATACCAAAAGCAATACCGATTGGCTAGGCTTCGATTATGGCCAACGGAAACTACCCAAAGGCTTAAATGATTATATATCAAAGTATGACGAAAATATAGCTGAAGAAACCAAATCTTTTAACGGCAATTGGGCCAAGCAAGAACAGAAAGCTATGCCCGATATGCGTTTCAATTTCAATTTTAATAAACTGGCAAATATTGGCAAGCTAAAATTAGGAAATATTCTTGGCGTTAATTACTCAAATACTTATACTGTGTTTAATATACAAAGACAAGATTGGGATTCCGTTTCAAAAAATATGGATTTAGTTGACAAGCAGAGTACGCAAACCGTTAGGCTTAATGTGCTTGAAAACTTTGCAGTAAAATTTGACAACCATAAAATAGAATTTAAAAATCTTCTAAATCAAACTGGAATGCAGCAAACCGTGTTTCGTAATAGTGTTTTAGAAAACAGTCCGAGTGAAAAATCTTATCAATATTGGTATCAATCAAAAACAACCTTTACCAGTCAATTAAGTGGAATACATAAATGGTTGCAGGAAAAATTATTATACGATTGGACCGTGGGATATTCTTATATACACCGCAACGATCCCGACCTTAGAAGAATTAAATATACAAAAGCTCCAACAGCACCTGACAGTATGTATAAAGCTGCTGTGGCCAATGTGGTAGATAATTCAAATGGCGGAGGAAGATTTTTTTCTACACTTACCGAAAGTGTATATTCTCTTGCTCAAAGTTTGAAATATAAAACTACCCTAAAAGGCATGGCGATAGAAGCAAGCACTGGTGGTTATATAGAACTAAAAGAGCGTTCATTCGATTCGCGTTTTCTGGGATATGTAATAAAGCCAGGTGCTGAGGCACAAAGGTTGACACGCTTGCCTATTGAACAAATTTTTGCACCACAAAATATTGGAACCAGTACTGGTTTTAAACTTGATGAGATAACTAGTGGTTCAGATAGATACAAAGCACAAAATAGTTTATACGCTGGATATGGAATGTTAAATATTCAAGCAACAAAACGCATAAAAATAGTAGGTGGACTTCGTTACGAATATAATAAACAAGCATTGCAAAGCAGGTTAAATCAAGATAGTATTAGCCCCCGAATTATTACCAAGTTTTGGTTGCCGTCATTTAATATGGCATATAACTTTAACAAACAATCATTGCTACGCGTTGCTTATGGTAAAACTTTGAACAGACCCGAATTTCGTGAGTGGTCGCCGTTTTATTTCTATGATTTTAATTTTAGTGCAGGCACTTATGGTTCCTTGTTCAATACTGTATTATTCCCCAACGGCAATATATTAAAAGTGGCCACTATACAAAACTTCGATTTAAGATATGAGTTATATGGCAAAGGTTCAGACTTTGTGCAAGTGGGATTATTCTATAAGTATTTTAAGAATCCTATCCAACAAATCATCCTTTCATCGGGAAGTGATAGCAGGGCTTTCTCATTTGTAAATGGTGACTGGGCATACACAAAAGGAATTGAAATTGATTTTAGAAAAAACATGGGAGCATTTGCAAAATCAGTACATTGCAAAGAACTAGCTAATTTGAATATTGTTGGAAATATATCATTAATTCAAAGTCAGTTATATATTAGCAAAAATATTAACCAAGCCAATAAAACACAGTTGCAAGGACAATCACCCTATATTATAAACGGAGGACTATATTATCAAAATGATAGCAGTGGTTTGCAAATAAGTGTATTATATAATGTGTTTGGTCCTCGTATATTTTTATTAGGTACTTTGCAATATCCCAACATTGGCGAACTTGCTCGCCATACCATTGATATAACAGTTTCGCAACGATTAAACAAACGTTTCTCTTTAAATTTTGGAGCTCAAGATATACTGAACAATCCTATATTCCTTGTTCAAGATACAAACAATGATGGGCACTTTAGCCCCGATGGTAGTGACAAACTTATTATGAAATACCGTAGTGGACCCTATTATACCCTTGGTGTGAAATACGTGCTATAATTCTTTAAAAACAAGGTACCGCTATTTTTTGATCCATTTGTCTAACATCTCTTTGCACCTTTGCATAATATAATATTCAGTAGTATTAATTGTAGCCAATGTTGTACTTTTATACAATTCGGTGATACTGTCTTTTACACTGGCATCCAATTTTTTTACGGGTCTGTCGTGCAATTTCTCTATTACGTCCAGTAACATGGTTGCTTCCTCTTTATCGTTACACCATTCAAGATAACTGCAGGCTCCTGCGGCAAACTCATCTAATAACTTAAAGGCATTGCTTTGCATCCCTTCGATATAATATTTTCCCAATTCAGTAAACTTATATTCAGATAGGCGGGCAAGAAGGTGCGATTTTTCTATCATATCATTGTCTTTATCTAAAAGATGTTGCACTGCTTTAAAAGCATTTTGTGAATCGAGCTGCAGATATAATTTAAAAGCATTACTTTGTATAATATAACTTGTATCGAAAATTAGTTTTTGCAACAATGGGATAAGTTTATCATTGGGGTCTTTACTTAAAAACTCGAGTGCTTCTTTGCGTACATTTTTACGAGAATCAGTATTCGCAAGTGCATATATACTATTATATATTTTGGTACGGTCTTCTGATTTCTCTAATCTATCGAGAAGATTGACAGCACTGGCACTTTCGAGGAAGGTAACATCTTGTGCATATAATAACAGTTGGTCTCTTGTTGCTTGTCTATCGGCTTCTTCAAAAAGTTCTAATTCTGTTTCTTTCAGCATATCTAAGCATAATGATTTCTGAGCATAAGTATTAGCAGCCTTTAATAAAGTTGTAATAGTTTTGGATGTTTGTTTAAAATCATATTCTGCCAATAATTGTTGATTAGGGTCTATCAGCACGGCTTCGGGCAATGCATCTAACTGAAATTTCAAATTTGGATAATACGAATTTACAGATACATTTCTAATTTCCATTTTACCATTTACCACAAACCCAATTTGCAAAGGCAAGCGATAGGGAAATAATTCATCATTAAGTTTATATCCATTCTGCGATAAATTAATTACATATTCATTTGCTGTACTACCCGAAGCAATTTCGGCTGTAATTTTGGGATGGCCTGGAGCAAAATACCATTGATTGAAAAACCAGTTCAAATCGCGTCCGCTGGCTTCTTCAAATGCTAGACGGAGTTGATGTGCTTCGGCATTATTATAGGCATTTTTGGTAAGATATATATTCAATCCTTTAAAGAAAGATTTATCTCCCAATTCGTGCCTGAGCATTTGTATAATAGCCCCTCCTTTGGGATAACTAATTCCATCAAAAACTTCTTCAGGAATTTCATACGATTTGCGAATGAGCGGCACGTTTTTAAATTGGTCGGTGCGAATACCTGCATCGCAGTTATTTTGAAATTTGAGCTGTGCAGCATCCATTCCTTTTTTATGTTCGTGCCATAATATTTCACCAAAGGTTGCGAACGATTCATTCAATGATATATGATGCCACGATTTGCAGGTAACCAAATCGCCAAACCATTGGTGGAACAGCTCGTGGCAGATTACATCTTCCGAATTATTATCATACCATTGGCGTGGAGTTCTGTTCAAAAACTCTCCATGCAAAGTAGCCGATGTATTTTCCATAGCACCCGATACATATTCACGCACCACTACTTGTGCATATTTATCCCAAGCATAGGGAACACCCAAAACATCACTATAATAAGTGAGCATTTCTTTGGTGTTACCGAATATAGTTTTTGCATAAGGAGCAAATTCGGGTTCCATATAATAATCGACTGTCATATCAATTGACATTTTTTTAGACTCAGGTATTTCTAATAGATATGCCCACATTTGATCCTTAACTTGATATGACCATGTATCACTTACTTTTATAAAATTGCCAATAGCCAACATAGCCAAATAGCCTGAATGTGGCTTCCCTTGAGCCCATTTGTCTGTACGTGTTCCGTCATTATTATTTACTGACTTTTCAAGTTTTCCATTTGACAAAGTAGTCAAATTTGAATCTACAGTCAATGATATTTTTTGCGTAAATTTTTCGTTTGGATGATCAATAGTAGGGAACCAATTATGATTATGTTCTGTTTCGCCCTGTGTCCATAACTGCTTTGGTCGGTCTATATACTTATTTTTTGAATTAATAAAATACAATCCTTTATCGCTGCTTATGGCCATGCCTTTTTGATTGCTGGTTTCACGAGGATGTGCTTTATAATTTATTTTTATTTTATATTGATCAGCTTGATATCGATTACTGCTCAAGCCCATAAAATTTGCAATGTCTTTTTTCGGAATATATATGTGCAATTGCTCCGAATCTGGGTAGACAAAAGTTGTTGGTAGATAGACTCCATCATATAATGTAGTAATTATATTTTGTTTATATCGTCTGGGATAGTCTGGTGGATAATCGTTATCTACTTTTTTATTACAAAACACAGAAATACTCAATATCTCAAATCTACGTGCATCGAGCACCAATGTATCTACCCACTCTGCATAAGGAGCACACTCTAGAACACACTCCCCTATCACCGTTTCTTTTTCCCAATCGAAACTTAGAGCCAAATCCATGTGTATAATATCCGTTTCTTTTACAGGTGCTTCTGTAATTTCTTTTGATTTTTGCTCCTCTTCATCTGCCTGCATTTTTACGGCAGCAAGTGTGTCTTTGGCATTCCAAGATATATTGTTTTTTTGTTTAGCAAGTTTTTCGTTTTTATGCGATTTGAATAAAAAACAAGACTGCATTAGTGGTAATAAAATGATTAAGTATCGAAAATATTTCATTAGTTGTTGTATATTATTGTTCTGCGGTGCGACCTAAGTATATACTATAATTTCCATTTATTTTTTATGGCTTCCTTGGCTTTGTCTTTGGCGTTTTGTTTTTGCTTGTTCAGTTCATCTTGGGCTTTTTGTTTGGCTTTGTCGGCTTCCTCTTTGGCCTTTTGTTCTGCTGCTTGTTTGGCTTTATCTACTTCGGCTTGGGCTTTTTCTTCTGCTGCTTTCTTTTGTTTATCGAGTTCGGCTTTTCCGTTATCTATATATTCATCTTTTTTCTGATTGATATATCCTTTCAGCTGACTCTTTATGTCATCTACAAATTTTGCTTTGGCTTCTTTTAAACTTGCTTTAACAATAGGTTTTGTAATAGTTCCTGTCATAGATATATTAACTGGAATTTTTTGTGCCATATTAATATTAATTCCTTGCTTTTTTGCTTGGTCTAACAAATTATTCAACTCGGCATCGGCTTGTGCAAATTGGCTGCGGGGAATTTCCATCACCATATTATAGTTTATAATTTTATCTAAAGTGGTATATCCATCTTTATCTACTTTTAAAGTATTTCCGCTCAACTCGGTTTGTAAACCACGGGCTAAATATATTTTTCCCTCTTTTATGGTAAACCACATTTGTAGTTTTTGCACCACCAATTGTTTTAAATCGGTACGTTGCAGTGCTTCTGCTATTTTAGTTATGGGTTCGAAACCAGAAATTTTAAAACTGGGAATATCAAAATCTCCAATTGAAGTTAGTGAGTTTAATTGTGGTTTTAAATGTTTATCTAAACTACCATTGGCAATAAAATCGGCATTGAAACTGCCGGTTACATAATCAGCAACTGGTGCATAGGCTTTAATGGTACTACAATATTTAGAGATTTGTCCGATATCCATTTGTTTCATATTGATATGGAAATTCATATCGGGCTTTGTTATATTATTGGCATCGTAATATCCTTCCATTTTTACTTTGCCACCCATCAACCCCGATTCTAAATCTTCTATAGTCAACCTTCCACTATGTAATAATAAAACTGCTGTGGTATTATTAAGCAACAGGTTATCATATAATACTTCTTTGGCTTTTGCATGCAGGGTAAAATCTATATTAGTGGGCAACGAGAATGCTTCCAAAGGCACAGTATCTTTGGGTTGTGGGGCCTTATTATCTTTTGCGTCATTACTTAAAAATGTATTGCAGTTAAAATAATTAGAAGTAATATCTAGCTTGCCTCTTATAATATCATTTTTGAATATATATGCTAGAAAATTTTCTAGCTTGCCACTTGCTTCCACATCACTATTGCCAAAAGTACATTTGAACTTTTCCAGATTTACATATTGTGGTGTGAAGCCCAAATTCATATTTTGTATATTAATCGGTTGTTTAAGAGAAGTAGATTTATATATAAAATTATCAATTCCTACATTGCCTTTTGCATTAAACTTATCATATTGCTTATTGGTAATACTACTCATGCGACCGTTTGCAGCTATATCTGCTTTTAGTATACCATTCATTTCTGTGCCTTTTTCTTGCGGAACTATCTTTGCAATCTCAGCCAAATCTATAATACCTTTTACATGGGCATCTATCTGTGCATCGCTAACAGGAGTTTGCAAAATCAATTTCATATCAAACGGGTTTTTGCCAATCTCTGCATGTGCAGCGGGTAAGTTTATAATAGTATGATCGGGCACCCCGTCTGGATTTTTTATATTCAAATCCAAATTAATATTTCGCACATCGGATGGCATGCCTGGATAAGCAAAAGATGCGTTTTTAATTTTAAGGTCCACACCAAATGCGGGAATTTGTTTATCATTATATATACCTTTTGCATTGGCAGCAAATGCCATTTGTCCGTTGGTTTTCACTTGGGCGAAACTAGTTTTATATATACCAGGCACTAACGATAATATATTTTTGAATTCTGTTTGTTTGCAGATAAGTTTGAGGTCCATTTTCATATCATCGCCTGGCATAGCAAAAGTTCCATCTAAACCAAATTGAAGGTCGTTGATATTGATTTTATTTTCTTTAAATACAAATGCGAAATTTTTTATATCCATATCAATTACTGCATCTGCCTTGGCTTTAACATTACTTAAATAATTCATGCCACCATAGGCCATGGTATAATTCTCAATAGTGGTTTTGGTATCCATGTCAAACTTGTCTTGGGTAAAATCGCCTGACAGGGTATGGTCTATATGTTCGGCCTTGGTATAAAAACCGAGCTCCTTGTCATCATATACCAAATACCCATCTGTAATACTAAACTCTTTCAACTTCATTTTAAATTTTGAAGCGGTATCACCCGGTTTTTTCAAGCTATCGGGCAGGCTGATTGACCAATTTGCACGCCCATCTTGCATTACCCTGGCATTGATGCGTGGCTGATCTAAATGGATTGTTCTAACAGAAATTTCGTCCCCGCTGAACACGCTCATCAAATCCATTTTAATATATATATATTTGGCAGATATAAGTGTATCCCCCATAAACGCTCCTTTATTTGCCACACTCAGATTATCAATACCAATGGACAAATTGGGAAAAGAACGCAAAAAACCGATACTGATATCATCATTAAAATTAAGTGTTGCATTCAAATGTTTGTTAGCTTCTTGCTTAATGAGGCTCACAATTTTAGATTTGAAAAAATAAGGAATAGCTATCAATATACCCAATATAACGAGCAGGGTGATGCCAATATTTTTAATACGTTTCATTGCAGGTTTAGTATATAATGTTTTAGTAGGGCAAATATATGCAATATCAGCCCTTGCAATACCACGTTGATTCGTTTTTTTTGGACACTCTTAAAAAATGATATGGAAAAAAAATAACTAGGCTAAGGTGATTATTAAATTTTATCTTAGTTATTTGCAGGTAATGAAAGGATATGTTTGCTTGATTGTTATCTCATTTTTTGCCCTTGTAATGCCCTGCAGGGCACAAACGGTGCAGGGTGAAATTCCTGATAGTGTGGCCAAAAAATTTGGTTGTCATTCCATTTGGAAAGTGATTGATGCCTCACGCACCCAGTTCAAGAGTATTAGAGGAGCAAAAAGACCAAATAGGTATACAAATGTATATCAAGCCACAGCATTGGTAAAAGGAACAAGCAATGCCCAAATAATTGTAGATGGCCCACACAGTAAATATGTAGCAACTATTATAGAAACCTTTAATGGTTCAGATGCCACGAAAGCTTATTCTAAATTTTTACCCACTGCCGAAATTTGTTTAGAAGGATGGGTATTTGTTACTGAACCTGAAGAGGAAAGCAATCAAATATATCGATTTATTGCTTACGAAAAAGAGGATATGATTAGTGGAGTTAGTGTAGAGGTTACTTTAAGCAAAGGAAAAAATGGGAAGTACAAGGTAGTGTTAACGATACAGCCTTAGATTGTAGTTAGTAGTTAGTAAATAGTAGTTAGTAGTTAGTAGTTAGTGCTGCGGTGAGATTACATTTTCCGTGGCTGAAAGCGGACGGCAATTGTGGCAATTGAATCAGCCAATCAATTTGCCGCGGCGAACATTCAATCATTAAATATATAGTGCCCACAAGGAGACTCGAACTCCCACACCTTACGGAACCACCCCCTCAAGATGGCGTGTCTACCAATTCCACCATATGGGCAAATTACTTTTGTAAACTAAGCTGCAAATATACATTCACTTGTTAGATTTGGCAAATGCGGGATGGATTGAATATATTTTTTAACCCGTCATACTGAATTTATTTCAGTATCTATAACGATGAATCAAAGATGCTGAAATAAATTCAGCATGACGGGTTAGGTTATTTACTTATCGAATTTATATCCAACACCTTTAACGGTACCTATATAATCATCGCCTAACTTTTCACGAATTTTGCGTATGTGGACATCGATAGTCCTATCAATTACCAAAACATCATCGCCCCATATTTTTTCCAATATACTTTCTCTGTTAAATACTTTACCAGGTTTAGATGCCAATAGATATAAAAGTTCAAACTCTTTGCGGGCCAGTTGTATTTTTTCTGAACCACGGAACACCATAAACTGTTCGCGGTCGATTACAATATCACCCACATCCAAAGTTTCACTTTCCTTTAAAGTAGTTTTGCGGCGAAGGATGGCTTTAAGTCTGCTCAAGAGCAAACGGGGTTTTATAGGCTTGGCTACATAATCGTCAGCACCTGCATTGAAACCGCTTATCTCAGAATATTCTTCGCTGCGGGCAGTGAGAAATACAATAAAATTTCCTCTCATTTCGGGGAGCTCTCGCAGTTGTATACATGTTTCTATGCCATCTTGGATAGGCATCATCACATCTAACAAAACCAAGTCGGGAGCAAAAAGTTTGGCTTTTTCTACAGCTTCTTTGCCATTGGCAGCTGTTTCAACCCGGTAGCCATCTTTAATTAGATTGTATGAAATAAATTCTACAATATCTGGCTCATCGTCTACCACCAATATTTTGTGGCTTGTGTTATTGTTCATATTATTATTTGTTGCTGCAATATTATTATAATAATGTGAATGGGTTGTTATGGGTGGGTTACGTTTGTGTTATGTGCTGTTTTGATTGTGCCAAGCATCTGAAAATTATCACTAAAATAGGTATACTAAAACCTGTTAAAGATGATATATTTATACTACAAAAGTACAACGATTTATTCATAGTGCTTCTTTAAATATTACAAAATAAAAGTACTTCATGTTTGCGTAATCAATTATTAACTCTTTAATAACTCCTTGCGAACACTGAGGTAACGCTAACGTAATTGTTTTGCGGCTATATAATAAGGCTATAAAAAACCTAAAGTAGTAACCCATAATAAATATAAATATAACAATGAAAAAACAAAAATTACTTACTATTGCTATCTTCCTGTGCATAGGATTTTCAGCATCTATTTCTAATGCACAAGTTACTGTAGTAACTCTGCAGGACAGTATTAGCACAAACACTAAATGGACCAGCAACAAACAATACTTGATTAAAGGATATGTATATGTAACTGCCGGCACTACACTTACTATTGAACCTGGCACTATTATTAAAGGTGACAAAAACAGCAAAGGCACTTTGATTATAGAACGCGGAGCCAAACTTATGGCAGCGGGAACACTAACGAATCCAATTGTATTTACCAGTAACCAAGCAGCCGGTAACCGTAGCTATGGCGACTGGGGCGGGCTTATATTATGTGGTAGTGCTCCTACCAACTGGGCAGCAGGGCAAGGACAAGTAGAAGGCGGACCTCGCAGTTTATATGGTGGTACCGATGCCCAAGACAATTCAGGTATATTAACTTATGCCCGAATAGAATTTGGTGGAATTGCCTTCTCGCCCAATAATGAAGTAAACGGATTAACCCTATGTGGTGTGGGAGAAGCAACAACTATCCATCATATACAAGTATCGTATAGTGGTGATGATAGTTACGAGTGGTTTGGTGGAAATGTGAATGCTAAATATCTTGTTTCGTACAGAGGATGGGATGACGACTTTGATAATGATATAGGTTATAGAGGAAAAAACCAATTTTTGGTATCTCTACGCGATCCTTATGCTGCCGACCAATCAGGCAGTAAATGTTTTGAAAGTGATAGTTATCAGGCTGGCACCAAAACTGGTTTAGCGGGTGATACCAGCGGTGTTACTCGCCCTATATTTGCAAATGTAACAGCGGTTGGCCCATTGGTGAGCCCAACTTCTACCGCATACGATCCACAATTTGTTTCTGCCGCACACATACGCAGAGGAAGCAGTATGAGTATATTAAACAGCTTATTAATAGGTTACCCTGCGGGTATATTAATTGATGAATCTTCGTCTTCATTTGGATCGACAGTAGCCAATATACAGGACTCTTTATTGGAAATATCGGGTGTGGCCATTGCTGGTATTCCTTCTGGTGGAAGCCCTGCTCAAAAAGAGATATTATATGTAATAAATGGAGCTAGGAGTTTAACCCCTACTAATGCAAGTGCAGATACTGTTACAGGAAATCCTTTTGCTCCTTACAATGGTCCCTTCTCTTGGTTAAAAGAAAGCAAACACCGTAATAAAATATATGCCAATGCTTCTAACGGATTAAGACTTCAAAGCCCATTCAACTTAAGCAATCCCAACTTTGTTCCTACCAGTAGTTCTGTAATTTGTTATAATAGTAAAGCTCTACCCACCTACATGACCGATTTATCTCATTTTGCAAAAGCTGACCCATTTAAAAACGGAAAAGTATATCCTTTCGATCCATCTAAGCCCATTAATACAGATACTTCAAATTGGTTTGCAAGCTATAATGCTCCAGATTTTGTGCCCTCGAGCAGCCCAAAATTATCTGACCCTTTCTTTGACAAAGTAAATTATATAGGAGCATTCTCTGGAACACAAACTACCAACGACGACTGGACCAAAGGATGGTGCAATTGGGATCCTGTTAATACAGACTATAGCAAAGTACTTGACCCAACTGCTATTAATAATGTTGAACAAAAAACATTAACCGCTTCTGTATATCCTAACCCTGCTCGCGAAACAAGTACTATTGCTATTTCACTTGTTAAAAATGCTGACGTAGTATGCAACTTATATGATGTTGCAGGTAAATTGGTTTACACTACAGGTAAACAAAATTTATCAGTAGGACAAAGCTACATTATCATAAATACAGCCCAATTGCCAGAAGGTATTTATTATAGCAATACTACAAGTGGCAATACTACTGTTACCAATAAAATAGTGGTGGTTAAGTAAACTGAACCTCAATAGTTTTTTTAAATTTTGAAACAAGAAAGCCTCTCAGAAATGAGAGGCTTTTTGTATTATATATGATTATATAAAAAAGACTATTTATTATACTTGATATATATATCTCCAAAGCCCGTATCGGTAAACTTTTGCGATGTGATTTCCGCAATCATTTGCTCAGGAGTTAACCATTCTGTTAAGGCCCATTTCATACTTTCGCCGATAGAATAATTGCAGGAAACTTTATTATTAGAAATTTCCATGATTCTCTGCAAACATAGCACTGCCTTATCTGTTTGCTCAGGTACTGCATATTCATACGATATAGTGTCAATGGGGTGGGTAAGCCCTTTTAGCACTTCAATTTCAAATCCTTCCACATCAATTTTAATAAACCTGGGCAAGCCAAATTCAGCAATCAAATTGTCGAGGGTGGTCATTTTTATTTGGCGTTTCACATTCCAGTTATACATACTAAATCTTCCACTCTTTTTGGTCGATTCAATAAAATCTTCTGAGAAAGTAGAGATGGTATGTGCATCGGAAATAAACATTGTTTTTTCTTCTACTTTTGGGCCCAAACCCATAGGAACTAGTTTAATTTTATTGCCGAATTTTCTTTTTAAATATTTCAAACATTCGTATTGGGGTTCAACAGCAATAATATTGATACCCGAATTGATAATTGGATATATTCTATTACCATAATTGGCACCCACATCGTAATAGGTATCTCCAGAATTTAGAAACTGCAAATAAAAGTTCTTCCGCTTTTCGATCATCTCTTTTTCTTTTTGCGATATAAAGAGCGAACGCAGGTACATGATATTGGAGATGCCAACCGTATTTAAAAGTAATTTCTTTATCATTTTTTATTTATTTATATGATTTACAATAACCAAAATATTAATACCATGGATATAGCAAATTAGTTTGCAAAAGTAACACAGACGAGAGGATAAAACAAGTAACCCGCAAGACCAATAGTGAAGGGTGTTTAGGGCAGTTTAGTACTTAACCAACTGACAAGGTAAATATGCAATTGCAAGCTATTTCTTTACCAATTCAAAAATACCACAGCCGTAAGTACAACCATAATTTTTATCAATATCGGTTTGATTGGTTTCAATATTTTCAAATAAATCACCTTTGTCGCTCACATAAGAAAATGTTTCAATAATATAGTCACTGGCAAACAAATCGAACAAATATTTTAGGGCAAAAACACGGTGGGCGTTAAACTCTATCCTTTGAGGACCAATGGGTACAGAGAAATAAAACTTGCCGCCTACCTTTAACATTTTAGTAATGTTTTGTATGGCCTTTAAATACCCATAATAATCAATAGGATCTCCATATCGTCCCAATCCGAAATGCTCGATAGCATGCAGCGACGATATTGACTCGCACACACCAACCATGTCATCGGGCAGTTGCATTAAATCTGCTTTTCTAAATGATATATTGGGCACTTTGCTTATCTGTTCTCTAATATCAATAATTTCAATCGCTCTATACGAAGCCACATGTGCCACAAAACCATCTGTTCTTGAACCAATATCGATGTGCCTAGCTGGGTTATTGTGAAATATTTTTCGGGCTACCAATAAATCTTGGTGAAAATATGCCCCTTTCATTGTTCCCGATGATGAAAAACGTTCGGTTAAAATGGGATAATTGGCCCCAAAATAAAATTTGGAATCATCTCCTTTTTGCTTTTTCAATTTCGACAAATCGGTATAGTAAAAGCTTAGCCCACGCATATTGTTTAAAAATGTTCTGGGATTAAAGCCTAAAAAGCATAAAAAAGTATATATTCGTTTCAGCATATATTTAAGGGTTATAATAAAATAAATCTATAGGATAAAGTTAGGGGCAAATTTACAGAATTATTCTTATCTCTGGGCAATTTTATATGGGGTATCTACAAGATACTTGGCTTGTCCGATAGTTTATTAAACTGATGTGCTTAAATAGATATGCTTGTACCTTATAAGTTTAGTATCTGCGATGAATGGTTTTTGGCAACTACTTTTTCAATAATTTGTTCGATAATGCCTTTCTCATTTATTACAAATGTGGTGCGAATAATCCCCATATACTTGCGGCCAAACAATATCTTCTCGCCCCAAACTCCATAATCGGAAATTATTTGGTGTTCGCTGTCGCTCAATAGTGAAAATGGGAGTGCGTATTTTTTAATAAAGTTGCTGTGTTTCCTTGGAGTATCCATATTAATCCCCAAAATTTCGTAACCTAAACTTTTAAAATGTTTATAATTGTCACGCAAATCGCAAGCCTCGGTTGTACATGTTGGGGTATCATCTTTGGGGTAAAAATACAAGACTAATTTTTTGCCGTAGTAATCAGACAATGAAACTATTTCACCTTTTTCGTTGGTACTTTTAAATTCGGGTGCTTCTTGTCCTACCTGTAAGTGCATGGTATATATATAAACTACGAAAGCAGCTGCTGCCTTAATAAAAACTCCAACTGCCCATTCACTTTTTCCAACTCATTGTTAAGCCCTGCAAGCTCGTCATTTTTCACTTCCAGTTGATCGTTCTTCAACCTTACCTCTTCTAAAAGTCTATTTCTTTCACGCCTTAAGAAAAAAACTTCGGTACCCTGCTTAATGGTAGTAAGCATCTGGTTTTCGTCCCAAGGTTTTTGAAGGTATTGAAATATATTTCCCTTGTTAATGGCATCTACCAATGCTGTAAAATCAGTATATCCTGTAAGAAGCACTCTAATAGGCTCGGGATTTATCTCCACCAATTTTTCCAAAAACTCCACACCCGTCATCTCTGGCATGCGTTGGTCGGTAATTACCATGGCAAAGTCGTGCAGGTGTAAGTCAGCTAAGGCTTTTATAGCAGAATCGAAAGTATATACATCATATAATTTTCGAAAGTGCGACTTAAACCCAATAAGGTTTCCAGGCTCATCGTCCACATATAATATTTTTATTTTTGGTGTATTTATTTCTGAGTCCATCATCCTAAATTCGCCTGCAATTTATTAGAATTTTAAAAATGTTCAAGCAAAATTTTTCTGAAATAAAAAAACAGGTCACTCAAAAGTACCAACCCGAAGTGTGCAAACTCAATGACAGAAGTGAGTTGCTGCGTTTTGAAAAGCTGCATCCAAGTATTCAAATTCATTCAGAAATACAGGGGCAATTGTTCGAATTGATTAAAATAGAGAACCCCACCATTGATTTTAAAAAGGCTGATGTACCAACAACGGTTAAAGAATATGGCAAATTGGACTATCGAGGTGTGTGGTTTTACTATCCATGGAAAAACACCTTGGTACATATTTTACAAAAAAACGATTTTATAAAAGTACGTACCAATCGCAACTTATATAAGATAACAGCGGCACAACAAACCGAACTAGGCTCTAAAACAGTTGGCATAGTTGGGCTTTCAGTAGGAAGTATTATAGCAACCACTATGGCTATGGAACGCGTGGCCGGCACTTTTAAACTTGCCGATTTTGACACCTTGGAACTATCAAACCTGAACCGCATAAAATCAGGTATCGATTCTTTAGGGCTATCCAAAGTAGTAGTAACCGCTCGACAAATTTTGGAAATTGATCCTTATATAAATATCGAATTATTTAATGAGGGTATAAGTAAAGAAAATATTGATTCCTTTTTGGGGGGTAAAAAACCAGTAGATATTTTAATAGAAGAATGTGATACCTTATATATCAAATTTTTGGTGAGAGAAAAATGCAAATCACTGCGTATCCCATTGCTAATGGACACTAGCGAAAGAAATATGTTAGACATAGAACGGTACGATTTAAACAAAGCCCAACCTCTGTTTAATGGTGTGGTAAAAAGCATAGTGTCGGACCAAATACTGAAGATGAGTGAGGCAGAAAAATTTATTACCACAGTAAAAATTGTGGGTCCCGAAAATATATCTTTGAATATGAAAGCCAGTTTTATGGAAATTAGACAAAGTATAGCTACCTGGCCCCAACTTGCATCATCAGTAATTGCTGGTGGGGGATATACTACAAGTGTGGCAAGAAGAATTTTATTGGGCGAAAAGATATTATCGGGACGCTATATGATGGATGCTGAAAGTACGATATTGGCAGAACCGACAAAGCCAAATAAAATTGACAAACGAGATTGGGAACTGCGAAAAAAAGATATTATAAATGCGAAAAAACAAAAGCAAATTATTGACCGCGTAAAAAAGAAATTTCCTGATATTGCAAAAACAGAAACTATAAATAATAAAACCATAAAATTATTAGTAGAAGCAGCAATAACTGCACCTTCAGGGGGTAATACCCAACCTTGGGAATGGATATTTCATCAAAATACCTTATATCTTTTTCACCGTACCGAACTATCACATTCGTTGTTAGACAGTCAAAAATATGGGAGCTATATAGCTTTTGGTTGTGCAATTACAAATTTAAATATTGCCGCAAAACAATATGGATATACTGCCAAACATATATATTTTCCTGATAAAGACAGCAGACTTATTTCATGCATTACCTTTACCAAAAACAGCAAGCCCGAAAAAGAAATATTATATAACTCTATTTTTAAACGTGTGACCAATAGAGAAGTGAGTCCACAAAAAATATCGGAACTTGATAAAAAGAATATCATACAATTGGGCAAAATAAAAACTGCTGAAGGTTTGATATTACATACTGTTACCGATGAAGCTACTAAACGAATGATTGGAGAATTTGCGGGGCATGGCACTGTTAATCGTTTCCTAAGCGATAGGGGGCATTATGATTTATTTGAAAAGGAAATTAGGTGGACGAAAAAAGAATATGAAAGAACAAAAACAGGCATCGATTTGGACTCGTTGGGTGTGGGTAAAGCTGAAGAGACCATTTTTCGCTTTGCAGCCCAACAAACAGTGATGCACAGCATGCGTAAATTCGATGGCGGCAGCATCTTTTTCAACAGCGATGTAAAGGCTGCTCTCAATTCAGTTTTTATAGGTATAATTGCAAGTAACAAACATGATAATACCACATGGATAGAGGCAGGCAAATTACTACAGGAAACGTGGCTGTGGCTCACAAATCAGGGGTATGCGATACAACCAATTGCAGCCTCAATTTTTACAGCAAACCAAATTCAGAACCTACCCAAATATAACAAACACGAAGAAGCTATTCTGAAAAAATGGACACTCATAAAAAATATATTACCCAAGGAATATGAGCCTAAATTTATAATAAGAATATATAAACCTATAAAAAAACAAAAAATCGCATTAAGAAAAGACACCAGCGAGGTGTTAAAAATTATCGCTTAATATATTATAATGATAGCCAATGTAAAAGTTTTCAGGCCCATCGATGATGCCTTATCAACAGATAAATTTATAGCTGGCTATTCAGATGTATTAAAAGTATATGGTGTAACAACTGTTACTTCCACTAATTCTGAATGGAGATACAATCCAGATAATTATATCATATTATTTGAAGATGAGCATGGGGATAAGGCATTAGGAGGAGGTCGAATTCAAATTTTTACACCTGAGCAGCAACTCCCTATCGAAAGGGCTGTAATGGAAAAAGACCCCAAGATATATGATGTTATTAGAGAATATAAATACTATGAAACCGGGGAATTTTGTGGCTTGTGGAATTCAAAAGAAGTAGCAGGACATGGGATTGGAAGTATATTTTTAGGACAGGTTTCTGTAGCAATAAGTACCGCTATTAATTTAAAAGGTCTTTTTGCTCTATGCTCACCACCATCGTTGCGAAATGGCTTGCAGACAGGGTTTGAAGTGATTCGATCATTAGGAAATAATGGAACCTTTTATTATCCTAAAGAAAATTTGTTGGCTACTGCCACTATATTAAAAGATCCAATTAACTTATCAACTGCTGCCCCTTCGCATAAAGAAGCAATATTAAAATTGAGAAATAACCCCCAACAAGTATACCATGCAAATGGACCCAAAGGGGATTTAGTATTAAACTGTAATCTTAGCATCACACTTAATAAAAGATGAAACTAAGACTTTATATAATTTTCGCTTTGGTTTATTTATATAAACCAGTTTCTGCTCAGATAATTTTTGAACAGCAACCAGGCGAGATTAATTTAGGCAAAAAAATAGGTTGTTATATTGATTCTAACCAAACTTTGCAAATTAATGAGGCGATAAAACTTTCGTTCAATGAGAAAGTTTCTAGTGATTTTGAAATACCAAACTTGCAACTTACCAATTATAATTTTTGGTTTAAGTTTAAATTGAAAAATCTTTCAGAATATCGTAAATTATTATTAACATACGACCAGCCCATACTTAATGATATTGTATTATATAAAGTAAAAAATGGGATTGTAGATTCTATAGTATCTGGCGAGCGAGTTCCAATAGCTCAAAGACAACTCAAATATAATATACCTGCATTTGAAGTGGTAGGCGATTCATCTGATTATTATTTAAAAATAAGAAGCATTGGCACTTTGCAGCTCGACCTTAAGCTAACAACCTTTAATAAATTTGCAGATTCTCAGTTTACAAAAAATTTATTATTGGGTATATATTATGGTATACTCTTAGCGATGTTTTTATATAACTTTTTTATATATTTCACGGTGCGAGATAAAACATATATATACTATTCTGTGTATATGGTAATTCTTATTATCACACAACTTGCACTTGAAGGATATGGAAACGTATTATTGTGGCCCAACAATTTATGGCTCACACAGTATGGAGTATTGTTATTTACACCATTGGTTAATATTTCGGGGATTCTGTTTGCCAATAAATTTCTAAATGTAAAAGAAAACATACCCATATTACACAAGGCAAGCAAAGTTGTTTTAGCATTGCTTATTATTATACTTGGGGTAATATTATTTTATTCAAGGCCCGTTGGATATTTTTATTTGAGAAACCTAATGGGTCTTAGTGCTACTTATTTGTTTGTGACTAGTATAGTTGGAGTAAGAAAAAAAATCCCTTCTTCCGGCTATTTTCTGCTGTCGTGGAGTAGTTTAATCATTGCTTTGTTTGTGTATATACTGCGAGACGCTGGTGTGTTAGAACATAATAACTTTACCAATTACGCACTGCAAATGGGTACTGCAATAGAAGTAACCCTTCTATCATTTGCACTGGGCGATAAAATAAGACAATATAGAATTGAAAAAGAAATATCGCAAGCTGAAGCTGTAAGAGTAGCCAAATTGAATGAAGAAATATTGGCCGAACAAAATATAGTATTGGAACACCAAGTTAAAGAAAGAACTTCAGAATTAAATAAAACATTAAGCGACCTCAAGCTTGCCCAAACCAAATTGGTGGATACTGAAAAGATGTCGTCATTGGGTCAGCTCACTGCAGGTATTGCACATGAAATAAATAACCCCATTAATTTTGTAAGTTCCAATATCAAACCTTTAAAAAGAGATGTGCAGGAACTGATGTATATTGTAACAGAGTCAGAATCGTTATATATAAATTCTGGGGATACTGAAATGGTGGCCAAGCTAAATAGCATCAAAGAAAAATATGATTTTAATTATTTAAAAGAAGAGATACCGATGCTGTTTGATGCCATACAAAACGGAGCAGAACGCACTACTGAAATTGTTAAGGGGCTTAAGTCTTTCTCGAGAGTGGACGAACAATCATTGAGATTATCTGATGTGCATGAAGGTATTGACTCAACGTTGATGTTGCTAAAAACACACATGGCCGGTATTAATATAATTAAAGAATATGGAGAAATGCCTTTGGTTGAGTGTTTCATTGGCAAAATGAACCAAATATTTATGAACATATTGAGCAACTCTGTTTATGCCCTCAACCATGCTAAAGAAACTGTTACAAATCCTGAAATACGTATAAAGACCTATAATGATGAAGCAAATTTGTATCTCGAGTTTAAAGACAATGGTTTGGGTATTAGTGAAGAACATATAGGAAAAATATTTGAACCTTTTTATACTACCAAGCCCGTGGGCGATGGAACAGGATTGGGGCTCTCCATAGTTTATAGCATTATTGAAATGCACAAAGGACAAATTAATGTAGTGTCGAATAAAAATTTTGGAACCTTATTTAAAATTTCCATACCTTTGAAACAAGAATGAAACAAACGGAAACCAAACCCAAAATTTTATACGTTGACGATGAACCCCATAATATAACGGGGTTAAAAGCAATACTTCGCAAAGAATATGAGGTAATTGGTTGTATAAATGTGCGTGATGCGTATACGTTACTTAGCGAGCAAGAATTTCAAATAGTAGTTGCTGATCTTAAATTGGGAGTAGATGATGGGGTAGATTTTTTAGATGATATCAGGATAAAATACCCACTTCCTGTAAAAATATTACTTACTGCTTTTTTTGATTTTGAAGCTGCTGTTAAAGGTATCAACAAGGCAAAAATATTTAGCTATTTATTTAAACCCTTAAACGAAGATGAAGTACTTTCTACTATTAGAATTGCACATGAGCACTATTTAAATAATGCCCTGCTCGAATATCGAAAAGATGAACTAGAGAAGGCCCACGAAGAGCTTAACCGTTTTGTGTATAGTGCTTCTCACGATATGCGTGCTCCCTTGCGTTCAATTATGGGCATTATAAAAGTAGCCGAAATGGAGGGCATTGACGACAGGGTAAAACATTATTTTAGTTTGATAGAAAAAAGTGTGAACCAGTTGGATGCATTTAACGTGAACCTTATCTCCTACTTTAAAAACAGCAAGCAGGAAACCATTATTGAGCCTATTGATTTTAAAGAAATAGCACGCGATGTGTTTGAACAGTTTCAATACTATCCCGGAGCTGAGAATATTAATTTTGTAATCAATACAAACCAAAATACCCCTTGGATGGGTGATTTATTTAGAATTAAAATAATTTTTAATAACCTGATTACCAATGCTATTAAATTTCAGCGAAGTGAAATTACCAATAAGCATATTATTTTTACCTGCGATACCAAAGACCCTGATAAAGCGATTTTAACTTTTGAAGATAACGGGATAGGGATAGATGAAGCAAATCAGAAACGAATTTTTGAAATGTTTTATAGAGCTACAAGAGAAAACTCAGGATCGGGCATAGGCCTATACATAGTTAAAGAAGCTTTAAATAAAATTGGAGCACAAATTAGAATCGAATCAAAACCAAATATTGGAACAAAATTTATTTTGGAAATACCTACTACCTTAAATATTGAAGAATGAAGTTTTTATTGATAGACGATAGCGAAATTGAACTTTATGTAACCTCGAGGTTGCTTGATAATGCAGGCATGTCGTCGAGTGTATTAACTTTTCTTGAAGCTAAGGAGGCACTGTCTCATTTACATACTATACAAACAGAAGACCATAATTTACCCGATGTAATCTTACTTGATATTCACATGCCCACCATGAGTGGTTTTGATTTTTTAGATAATTATATACAATCTTTGGGCGAAATATTGGGCGAAAGAATTTCCATTATCATACTTTCGAGCACGGCCGATCAAAAAGATTTTGAAAAAGCTGCAAGATACGAAGTAGTAAAAGGTGTATTTGATAAGCCGTTAGATACTGCTAGGCTTAAAGCCCTACTTGAGGAAATTAATTCTTAAAATATACTTTTTTAGTATAGGTAATTTCGTTGTTCATTTTATCAGTTACTCTTAATATAATAACCTGCCAACCAATAGGCGTATTTGTATCAAAAAAATAAGTTAGCATATCGCTTTTGGCATCATACTCAGCCAGTGCCCATTCATTATTTATATACAAACTGTACTTATCAATTCCGCTAAGTTTGTCTGTAATTTTAAAACTTAAATGCTTACCTTTTATATGATTTTTCTTGGTGAGATTGAGTGGTTTTATAAAGGGCCCTTGCAAATCTTCGCCAATAAAATAAATACCCGGTTTTGAAATACTTGCCGACACCTTTCCATCTTTGTGCAAAACACCTCCGGCATATATCACGTTTTTGTTATAATCTATATAATACAATGAGGATTTATGATGCTCGGTTTTACCATTATAGTTAATAGCCAAATTACAGGGTTTAATAAAGGTAATGGGCAAATCGGAGTGTTTGTATTTTACCTTCACTTTCCCATTCCCCAATTCTTCTGTTTCTATATCATCGGGAATACTTAAGTTATTTTGTGAAAAAGTAAGTTCTGAATAGGTTTTTGCTATCACTGGTTGTGCGGTAATAATAGAATCTTTTAAAGTATCAACAATACCAAATATATTAAACTCAAACTCTTTTGAAAAACCCGCCAAATCTTTTGCTTCAATTTTTATATGATATAATTTATTAAGCTCCACATCAAACACGCCTTCGTTTTTGGTTTGGTAAAAATAAAGCTGATTTGAACTTAGTTTATATAATCTTTGATATCTAATTCCATAGTTCCACCAATTGGCAAAGTTGAAATGGGCATTCACATATTTAGATTTTTCGAACGAAAATTTTTCGAATATACAAGTATAATACTTGGCACTATTTACATATAAATTTATCTCATAGGGATTGAATGGAATTACTTTAAAAGTAGTATAATCATTTACCACTGCATCAATACCCACTGTGCCTTGCGGAATAAATACAGTATCGGGGTTTTTATCATTATAATTAATTACTGCAAGCGTTTTATTGGAATTGAAATCACTTTTATATATTCTATTAATTGCTACTTGTTTTATTTCAGGAGGAATGGTATCATTTACTTCAATTCCAAACAAAACAGGATTAATAATTTCTTCGGTTTTGGTATCTCTAATTTCAAAATGTATGTGGGGGCCTGACGAACCTCCGGTATTTCCACTCAAAGCAACTAACTGTCCTTTCACCAATGCAAGTTCACCTTTCTTGGGGAATACATCCATCTCAAAATTTTGATTGGCATATTGTATATCTTTTACATATTTTCCTATAGCACCGGTATAAGAATTTAAGTGCCCGTATACGGTTGTATAACCATTGGGGTGATCGATATATAATGCCTTGCCGTAACCCACTGGCGATATTTTAATGCGAGACACCCACCCATCGGCAGCTGCAAGCACTGGCATATTTTCTATATCATAGGTGGTAATATCTATACCTGCATGAAAATGATCGGTGCGTATAGTGCAAAAACCACCTGACAGATAAATAGGAGAATCGATGGGTGAGCGAAAATAATTTTTTGGATAGGGATTTTGTGCAAAAACTAAATTAGTACATAACAAAATAAAAGCAATAAATATATAGTATATTTTTTTGCTCATTTAATTAATACTTCCAAATTTTTCTGATCGAATATATATCCTTCCAATTTGTCTCCCACTTGCACAGGACCAACCCCTGCGGGCGTTCCTGTATATATAATATCACCTTTTTTTAACATGAAATATTTCGACATAAATGCTATCAGTTCATCTATTTTATATATCATATCAGCAGTATTTCCCAATTGCTTTTTCTCGCCATTTTTATATAATGAAAATTCTATTTTCTGTAAATCATCGAACTTGTCTTTACTCACAAAATCGCCTATGGCTGCACTCATATCAAAACCTTTGGCCAATTCCCAAGGCAATCCTTTTTTCTTCAAATCATTTTGCAAATCGCGTGCTGTAAAATCAATTCCGAGTGCTATTTCATCGTAATACGTGTGGGCAAATTGGGGCAATATATGTTTTCCGGTATTATTAATTTTTATAATCAACTCCAACTCATAATGTATATCTTTTGAAAAATCGGGATAATAAAAATCATAGCCCGGGCGAAGGATTGCATTATCGGGTTTAATAAAAATAACAGGATTTTCGGGAACTTCATTTTCAAGTTCCTTTATATGCTCGCTATAATTTCGGCCAACGCAGAGGATTTTCATGTTTTAGGGGTAAGGAATAAGGGATAAGGAATAAGGACCATTCGGCGTCAGCCCCTTACTCCTTATTCCTTATCCCTACATTGTTATTCTTCGCTAAAATTGGGATAGGTATAATCTGTAGGTGGTGTAAAAGTTTCTTTAAGGGTACGCATACTGCACCAACGAAGCAGATTTACTTTGGCTCCCGCTTTATCATTGGTTCCACTTGCACGGCCGCCACCAAAGGGTTGTTGGCCTACTACTGCACCTGTAGGTTTATCGTTTATATAAAAATTTCCAGCTGAGTGACGCAATATTTTTGTGGCTAATTCTATGGCATAACGATCTTGTGATATTACAGCACCCGTTAGTGCATAAGGAGATGTTTGATCTAATATATGCAAAGTTTCTTCAAATTTTTCATCATCATATATATATATAGTTAACACGGGGCCGAATATTTCTTCGCACATTGTAATTGAATTTGGGTTCTGTGTTAGTATAATAGTTGGCCTAATAAAATATCCTTTTGTTTTATCATAAGTACCTCCTGCAATTACTTTCACATTGGGGTCTGCTTTGGCTTGATCGATATAGCTTGCAATTTTATCAAAAGCTTTTTCATCTATTACTGCATTTACAAAATTGGTGAAATCTTCAACGGGCCCTACTTTTATATTGTTTACTTCGGTTACCAAATCGTTTTCTAGTTTTGCCCATAAGCTTTTGGGTAAATACACCCTGGATGCTGCTGAACATTTTTGTCCTTGAAACTCGAAAGCACCACGAACAATGGCTGTTCGCACCACATCAGCATTTGCCGATGGGTGTGCTATTATATAATCTTTCCCGCCCGTTTCACCCACTATGCGTGGATAGCTTTTGTAGGTGGCTATATTCTCACCAATCTGTTTCCACACATTTTGAAATACACCTGTGGATCCTGTAAAATGTATCCCTGCAAAATCGGGATGTTTGAAAATAATATCTCCCGTTTCAGGACCGCTGGTATAAACTAAATTTATGACCCCTGCAGGTACGCCGGCTTCTATAAATATTTCCATCAAAACATTAGCAGCATATATCTGGGTGAAAGCAGGTTTCCACACCACTACATTACCCATCATAGCTGCTGATGCGGGCAAATTACCTGCAATAGCGGTAAAATTAAAAGGTGTGAGGGCAAATACAAAACCTTCGAGTGGCCTGTATTCAATTCTGTTCCAAATTCCTTTCGATGAAATGGGTTGGTCATTATATATTTCGCTCATAAAAGCTACATTGAAACGAAGGAAATCTATCATCTCGCATGCTGCATCAATTTCGGCCTGAAAAGCATTTTTTGACTGACCCAACATCGTAGCCGCATTTAGTTTATAGCGATAGGGGCCAGCTAATAATTCAGCAGCTTTTAAAAATATAGCAGCCCGCTGTTCCCAGGGCATATTTTCCCAGTCGGCTTTGGCAGCAAGTGCGGCATCGATTGCTTGTTGCACATGTGTTGCATTTCCACGGTGAAAATGTCCCAGTTTATGGTGCCTATCATGCGGCGGATTTAGATCTGTTGTATTTCCCGTTCGCACTTCCTGGCCATTAATATACATGGGTATGTCCAAAGTTTTTGATCGGGCTTCTACCAATGCAGCTTTTAATAATTTTCGTTCAGTGGTACCTGGAGCATAAGGATAAATTGGCTCATTTATGGGTGCTGGGATTTTGAAAAAACCGTTCATTTTTTGATTATTTAATTTGGGTGCAAACCTACAAAAACAAAGCCCTAAAAAAAATTACAAAACAAAGATATTTTTTTAGGTGAGTTTTGAATGAAATACCTTTAATTCGCATCCCTTAAAAATCACTAATCACTTACTAATATGCTTAAAAAATCAAAAATGAAAATCCTAACTTCAGTATTTACACTGCTTGTTTTGCTTTCTAATTTCGCGGCGAAAGCCCAAACCTATTGCCAACCACAGTACACCAACGGTACACAGTTTGGAGTTTTTACAACCCTTGTGGCCATCGATTCTTTGTTTGACAGTACGGGGGCCTCGGGATCACCTTATTATACCTATAACCCAACCACCACCACTTCATTGTACATTGGCAATACCTACCTTATGCAAATGAGCCCGGGCACGCTAAATATTTCCAACAGCATGTCAGTATGGATAGATTATAATGGAGATTCTGATTTTGTGGATGCCGGCGAAAAGTTGATTCAAATGAACAATATGCCGATTAATACTACCCGCAGTTCGTTTTACCTAACCATACCCTGCGGTGCAAAGCTTGGCAAGACCCGATTGCGTGTTAGAAATATGTTTAACAATAACAATACAAATATGGCACCCTGTGCTACCTATGGGTATGGTGAAACACAAGATTATGATATTACTTTACTTGAAAATACTTTGCATGTAACCACTTCAACGGCCACCCAAAATAATACTTATAATATTGGGAAAGGAACCAGCAATCAAGAATTACTTTGCTTGAAAATTTTTGTAGCAGGCTGCTCAGATACCGCTACCATGACCCAAATTAATTTCAACTTAAATGGCACTACCGATACTGTTGATATTACTAATGCTTCGGTATATTATACTGGCAATACAAATCAATTTGGCACGGGCACTTCTTTTGGTTCGTTGTCATCTCCAGGTTCCTCTTTTTCAATAACTGGCAGCCAGAACTTGTTAAGAGATACCAACTATTTTTGGCTAGCGGTGGACATTGCTTCCAATGCTACAGTGGGCAATATTATAGATGCGGAAGTGTTGACTTTTGTGGCCGACTCAATGCAAGATACCCCGACAATTAAAGCCCCCAATGGCAAACGTATTATAGCAAACCCTATGAAATTTAAGGATTTGAATGCTACACAATATACAACCGGACAAGTGGGACTTGGTACCACTAATAATGAAATAATTGGTATTGAAATAGACATGAGTAACAACGGTGCTCAAGTTCCCTTAACCAGTTTGGCTTTTCACACAGCTGGTTGTACCAATGCAGGCAACGATATAACCAAAGCCCGATTATACTATACGGGAAACACTACTTACTTTGATTCAACCATTTATACATTTGGTTCCTCCATTAGCAACCCAAATGGCTCTATGGTATTTAACGGACAAGTATATCTACAAACAGGTACCAATTATTTTTGGTTAACCTACGATGTGGCTGCTGCTGCAACACTGGGCGATTCATTAGATGCAGTATTGGATAGTGCTATCATTAACGGTATTACCAAAACTGCAACCGTATCAGACCCTGTAGGAGAGAGATTTATTTTAAACAACTACTGCGTTCCGGTGCATCCAGCATGTGCAACCAGCTATATTGATGGTGTGATATTTGGTGATATATCAAACACCAAAAGTGGTTGTTCAAGTTTAAATGGCAATGGATATAATGATTACTCCCAATCGTCGTACTTTACTACTGTGAACAAAGGAAATGTGTACGACCTCACGGTAGTTAACAGCAATGTAAATCAAACCTTTTCTTTCTGGGGCGATTGGAATCAAAATGGCAGTTTCGATGCAGGTGAGTGGACACAGGTACATACCGGCAATCAGTTAAATGCAAATGGAACTGCTACGAAAGCAATTACAATTCCTTGCAGTGCAACTAAAGGCTGGACCAAAATACGTCTTCGCTCACGCGGCGTTCCGGCTAACAATGGTTCGGGCGACGCTTGTACCCAATATGGATCAGGTGAGACGGAAGATTATGTCATATACGTTACCGATTCGCAGGTATTCCAAAAAACTACAGTTACTGCCAGTACTGCAGATATTGCCGGTGGAGCAACTAACAATGTAATTGTGAAAATAAAAATGATGGCTTCTAATTGTACAAGTACCCCGCAGGCCACTGACTTTTATTTAAAAACAACAGGTAGCACCAATGCCTCGTCAGATATTACCAATGCAAAAATGTGGTATACCGGTGCCGTTGATACTTTCAAAACCACTACCCAATTTGGCAGCACGCTAACCTCACCCAGTGGCTCAATGAATTTTTCAGGCAGCACCAATATGGCTGTAGGAATTAACTACTTTTGGTTGAGCTATGATATAGCTTCGGGTGCTACTAATGGTGACTATGTGGATGCCTTGTGCGACTCGTTTAAAGTTTCAGGAAAAATATATATCCCTGAAGTAACCGCCCCCTCAGGAAATAGAAAAATTGCAGCACTTATGACTTTTAAAGATGCTGTTGCCATGCATAAAGATACTACACCTGTAGTGGCTGGCTCAACGGGCAATCAAATATTGACGGTGGCAGTAGTAATGAACCAAGGAGCTTCGGTTAACCTTACCGATATGACCTTTAACGCCACAGGAAGTACCAGTATAACAGGCGACATTGTAAATGCCAGACTATATACATCGGGCACTAGCAAAACTTTTAATATTGCGAGTATGACCAAAATTGGGAATACAATTACTGCCTTAAATTCCACATTCACTTTTAGTGGAACAGCAGCTCTTGTGCCCGATACCAATTGGTTTTGGTTGGTATATGATATCAATGCAGCAGCCACCGGTAACAATGTTATTGATGCAGAATGTGTGAGTATGAAAATTAATGCCATTATGGATACACCGTCAGTAACCACACCTTCTGGCTCTCGTTCGGTATTGCTTACTTATTGCTTACCCCAGTTTCAAGGTGGATGCGGACAGCAATTTATACAAAGCGTATATTTTAATACCATTAAAAATGTGAACAGTGGATGCACCAGTGGTACCTCAAATCGTTTTACCAATTATCCGATCACCTCATATACAACCACAGTTTTAAAAGGCAACAAATATGAATTGAAAATTAGCAGTTCTAATGCCGCACAAATTTTTGGAGCTTGGATTGACTTTAATCAAAACAGTACTTTTGATGCCAATGAATTTTATAATAGTGGCAATGCGATTAATGCAAGTGCAAATGATTCATTTACCATATCAATTCCGTGCAATGCAAAATTAGGATATACACGTATTAGGGTTCGTTCACGCTCTAGTCAAGCTACACTTACCAGTGGCGACCCTTGCACACAATTTGGTAGTGGCGAAGCTGAAGACTACACCATATTGATTGCTGATAATGAAAATACAGGTGCTTTAGGAAAAGACAAGTTGTTATGTTCTAATTCTATCTTATCACTTAGCCCTGGTGGTGGATATTATAGTTATGATTGGAGTACCGGTGACACTACAAGCTCTATTGGAATAATAACTCCGGGTACTTATTATGTAACATACAAAACAGGATCGGGCTGTGTGAACACTGACTCTATCAATATCGGCTCATCTACTATCAGCGTTTCTGTGGGTAATGATACTGCAATATGCAATGGCGGACCCGCTACTTTTGATGCAGGTGTCGGTTATGTTACCTATTTATGGAACACGGGCGATACCACTCGTAAAATTACGGTTACCACTCCTGGTTTTTATTATGCTACGGTCACCAATTCCGATGGCTGTGCGGCTACAGATACTGTTGAGCTCATCAAAAAACAACCCGCTAATTTCACTCTTGGTGCCGATCAAAATGTTTGCATTGGCTTTAGTACAACCCTCGATGCCGGTTCTGGATTGTTGGGTTATAAATGGAACACGGGCGATACCACACAAAAAATTACGGTAAACCAAACAGGTACCTACTATGTGGCTGTTGTAGACAACGGAGGCTGTGCAGGTTTGGACAGCATTAATATAACTGTAGTAAAAGCAACTACAAATTTTGGAAGTGATATAACAACTTGCTTTGGAAACACGGTAACATTAGATGGAGGAAATAACAAATCATATAAATGGAATACAGGTGCTACCACACAAACAATAAGCTTAACAAATGTAGGTACAGGTGTATTTATAGTGGATGTGGTAAGTGCTGATGGATGTAAAGCTACAGACACAATTGGAGTAACCATTAACCCATTGCCAACAGTAAGTTTGGGTGCCAATAAATATATATGTAATGGCGGGCCACTGGCTTTAGATGCAGGCAGCGGACAAGGTGCTTATAGCTGGAATACCGGTGCTACCACACAAATATATAATGCAACTGCGGCAGGAACATATCAGGTCATTGTTACTTCACCTCAAGGTTGTATAGATAGTAGTTCTATAACACTAACAGCCTCTTCAGTATCAGTAAATGCTGGACCAGACCGCACTTATTGCGTAGGAAGTGTAGATTCGTTTTTTGTAGCACAGGGATATGGAAGCTATTCTTGGAAAGATTTAAGCAATGGCGTGGTAATGAGTGTTGGAAATTATTTCACACCCGTTAAAACGGGCACTTATACTATTGCTGTATCCAATGCAAATGGTTGCACCGCAACTGATACAGTGATGGCTACAATTAATCCAGTACCCGATGCTACATTTACCTATGCTTGGATTAGCCAAGTGGTAAACTCCGTTAAGTTTACACCAACCAAATCAGGGCAGGGAGCTTATAAATGGGATTTTGGAGATGGTGGACAAAACGTTCAAGAGAGCCCTATCTATACCTATGCTACCTTTGGCACCTATAAGGCTACATTAACAGTTACCACTGCTGCAAATTGTGCTAAATCAACGGTGCAATCGTTATCAATAACTGGCGTATCGCAAACTGAAACAAACTTGTTTGGTGCAAGCGTAATGCCCAATCCTTTTAATACACAAAGTATATTACAATACACATTGCCCAAAGGTGATTATATAACCGCAGCTATATATGATATACAAGGGAACCTTGTTGAAACATTATATAATGGCAAACAAGAAAGTGGCAAACAGCAACTTACTATTGATGGCAGTAAATTAGCCGCGGGTTTATACATAGTTCGCATTTCAGGATTAAATAGCAACTCTTTAATTAAGTTGACCAAAACAGAATAAGTAATTCTATTATAATAAAAAAGCCACTCCAAAAAAAATGGGGTGGCTTTTTTTATTATAGTCGCTTATTGCTGTATATAATTTATCTTCACATTACTTGCTTTGCAAGGATTTAGTGGTTAGTAATTAGTAATCAGTAATCAGTGGCTGACGCTTCATGGACTAACGACTAATTACTAACTACTAATTAGTCGTTCCTTAAAAAGCCTGTCTTTTTCGGGCATATATATATTGTAAACAAAAGTATAACAATTAAGTTAAAGCCCGCCCCTGCGAGCACGCAATTTATGAAATCACCCTGTATTCCTTTTAGATGGTTGCGTAACATCCTGTGGTCGAATTTCAGGTGCCCTATTATTGGCTCTATAGAGGCCCTTCTCCTAAACTTCGCTTTTACTTTTAGTATTTCTTGTTTGGTGGCACCCTTTGCCAATAGTTTGGGGATGCTTATTATAGTATCCGCTATTTTAGTTTTGCCCCTGTACCCTCTGTCGCATATAGCTTCCAGGGGTAGCTTCCCTGTTGTGTATAATACCTGTTGTAATGTTTGCTCGAGTGTGTTTACATCGTTCATGTTGGTTGCAAAAGTTGTTGCCGCAACCACAATTCCCGATTCTCTGGTTAGTGCTATAGAAGCCTTTACACCGAACTCGTATTTTTTGTGGTCTTTTCCTTTTGCGATGCAGTAAATATGAGGCTCGTGGAGTGAATATATTTTATTGGAATCAGCCCGTTTTTGTTTCAGTACTTTTTCAAACAATATAATACATTCCCACAGTTCCGACAATGCTTCTTGTGGTAGTTTTCTTTTGATTTCCTTTAGCAGCTTTCCTGCTTAGCCCTTAATCTTTTTTATAGCTTTTACCGCCAGTTTTCTTTTCTTTGGCTGGTTAATAAACCTCACTATCAAACGCTGCTGCTTTAGCAAAAACCTAAAACTCTGGTGCAGTTTAATATCGTTTTTTTTAGCAATACGCCAACACCCCTTCATCACATCCTGATAAAGTTTTGCGTCCGTGGGGAAAGATGTATCTTTTTCCTGAACGGTTGTATCGATAATCACAGACTTCTCTTTTGCATCATCGCCATGTATTATAATACTTTGCTTTAATAAAAACGCTTCCCCTTCCTCGCCAATCCGTTTTCTGAAATGTACAAGGTCGCTAGGGGTCGCACGGGGGCGTGTCTCTAAAATATTGTTCGCCGCAGAAGTACTACCAATATGGATTCTGCACCCAGTTGGGGGTAATGTCCTCATCTGATACGCTGAACATACTCTTGAGCAATAAAAGCCCGGCCATCGTCCGCGTGGGAACACTTGGTCTGCCGTTTATAGCATAATATTTCCCAAACTCTTTTTCTATCTCGTCCCAATTTATCTGATGGCTCAAAGAAACAATGGGTAGTTTGGGTGAGACGATCTGTTCAAGGCGGACTTTAAACAAATCAATCTGTGGGACATGTACTATTTTTCCTTGCATTTTCCTCTGAATTTTTAGCAAATGTCAAAAATTACAGGGGATTATTTATAATGTTTTTTCAACATATATAAGATTACTGCGGAGTTTGAATACTTTTTAAGGAACGACTAATTAAAAAAATAAGTGAACCTGGGAAATGGAAACCCGCTATCAAAAACAAGGAACCTGTGCGATGCAAATATTTGCTGCCATTTAATTTCACCATTGCTAAATAATTTTTATAAGTGAATCTTATCCATTCAAAAGTTAGTAAATAAAACGAAAGTAATATATATTGTTGTTCATATATTACAATTAGATCCTATTTAATCGTTCCCAATTTCACCACTTCAAAATCGGTGGCTTGTACTTTTTTGAGGTATTGCAAATCGATATCGTTCCAACGCGAATCGGGGGCACCACTAATGAACATATCTGAACCAATATCGGCCAATATTATTCCATAGGTTTTCATTGCTTTTAATATCACTTGCATATTTGCAGAATAGATACTGATGTCGAAAGTTGATTTCAATCTGAGTCGTGCACCCATAGGCAATGATGCTCCCAATGTACCTGTTCCATTTACTTTATGGCGTGCTGGATCTACATAGCCTTTATATACTTTTGCTTTGCTTAAAGTAAAGCGAATTGCGTGGTCTATTTTACCAGAAACAACTTCATCGTAACGTATCAAGCAAGGCAGAATGGGCAATCCAGCAGCATCGGCTGAGGTCCATCCATCTGTGCGTGGTGTATTTGTTTTAAGATCGAACATGGCACCGCATGAGGCTTGCCAAGTATTTCCTAATGTACCAGCATTATACAATTCATATAATACTTTGTTTTCTATATCAACAGTTAGTACATGACAGTCGCCATTGCCATAACCCTCAACTTCTGCAGAAAGCGGAATAGGGAATGGGCCTGGTTCACTTTCGTTACCGTAATTTCCATCATAACTATTAGCCCGATAATTAACGGGTATTTTTGTTTGGCTCCCACATACTACTGAAAAGGGAATACCTATGGGGACTCCTTGCCAAGTGCCACTAGCAAAATCGGGATGCAGACTTTTGCTTCCAATAGCAGCAATAATAGCTGCGGAATTGGGATCCAATGCACTGGCAGAAATATCTGTATTTAAAGGATGGTCCGTTGGGAAAATTTGTATCTTTTCCAAGTCGGCCCTGGTAGGATTGTTACAAGTACTAACATTATTAATAGGGGTAGTAGTTGCTGATTTTTTGTTACAGGCAGTTATCAGTAAAGCTGCCGATAAAATATATAGAACTTTTTTCATGGTGGTATTTATTTGAAGCAAATGTAAGGGGAAAAATGGGAATCAGGAATCAGGAGGTCGATTTACGATTTACGATTTACGTTGCTGTATAAGCATTGCCCAAATCCAGATTCGCCGCGGCGAACAGAATCCCAACCTAAGGTATATAATTTATCTGTACCGCACTCGATTTTTTAAAGTCTGAGTCCAATAATAACTGTTCTTGTTTATGGCCATCGTCAAATATTACGGCCACGGTACACGACTTTCGTCTACCTTCGCTAATAGCATATAGTACCAAATTATTTTCTCCGGGGTCTAACGTAATTACTACCTCGTATTTATGAGCCGTCAAATTATAATTTTCCAGTATCCATCTCCCATTCAAGTTAAGCGAAACAATATCACCGTCCACTATTTGTTTGTCCCATAATTTTAAGGTGAGTGTAGGGGTATGTATATTTAATATATGTGTAGTTTGCACAGGCCTGCTCCCCATTGCTTCTAGTGCAGCTTGCTTTTCGGCTTGTTTCCTAACTATCACCAATGAATCGTTTTTTAATTTTTGTGCATGTAATGAATCGTGAAGTATTTTATCATAAGAAGGAAAATGTAGTTTGATGGGAATTAATTGAGATAATTTTTTATGCTTATATAATATATTTCTTCCCATCTCGAAGGAGAACATCACATGCCCATAATTGGTGTGCAGATCATCGTGATCCATCAATATATTTTTTGAATATACATTATAACTGCCATTCATAATAATGGGAGCATAATAAAAATATTTGACGCCGGCAAAGAAAACAAGCTTAGTCGTATTTTTTTTGCCCCCGTCGTAGTTGAGGCCAAATTCAACGTATGCTGCATTAATTTGCTTTACATATTGTGCATTCAAATCCAGAACAAAATTATCCGGCTGATGCAAAAAATTATCACTCGATAATGAATTTCCTATTCTTCTGTTAATCAAATATCCCGCTCCAATATATAAGGACATTTCCAAATCATTATCATCTTTTTGTAAACCAAAAGGTAAATATCCATAAGCTGATAGACACAATGAATGATACAATTTTCGACCTTGCAATACTACAGGTACCGAATCATCTGCCTTGGTATCTGTTGCAGAAGGGGTCTTCCTAAATCTGGGATTCACCGCATTTATAGAATGGGCCGACCATTGATAGCCTGCCTCCAGCCCAAAAAATTCCAAAAACCGATAGTGAATTTTAAGCGGGACACACACTTGGGGAAGTGAAACCCTGTTCGATATTTTAAGATTGGGAGATAGGTATGAATTTGCCGCACCGCTGCCTACACTTATACCCGACCTCACACTTATTGAATGCTGTGCTATAGCAGAAAAAAACATCAAATTATATACAAGAAGCAGAAGAATATATTTCTTTATCATTTATAATTTGCACTATTTTTCACCAACAAATATAAGGAGGATTCAGGATTTGGGGGCTGACGCAAAATTTATAATGGGATAGAATAATAGCATCGATTCGGGATTGGGACAAAATATTAAAAAACATTTCGTACCATATCTGCAGTATGGTCCCCGATTCTCGAATCCTAAATCCGGCCCCCTAAGTGAGGTCTTCCAACACCCCTATCCCATCTAAATGGCTTCGGTCGTTGGTTTTGAGAAGGTTGAACTTTTCATTATCATATTCAAATAAATAAAGTCCGGTATTGCTGTGGTCATGATCATCCATGTGTTCGAGCCCCATATTTTGTATAAGGCACAAAAAAGATTTGAGTGCCCTGCCGTGCATACAAATCAGAATTGTTTTCTCTTGGGTTTGCGAAAGTATATATTCGATGGCAGGTTGTTGGCGAGCGGCCAGTTCTAGCGGACTTTCACCACCTGTAATTTTAATATGCAAATGCCCCTCACGCCATTCCTTCACACGTTTCCAATATTCGTTGTCAAATTCTTTGTTATGCTCTAACCCTTCATGAATGCCCCAGCTAATTTCGTTGAGCCCTGCTAGTTCTTCAGTAGGCACCCATTTATCAATAAAATGTTGTACCGTTTGGCGGGTACGTTTTAATTTGGATATATATATTTTATCGAAAGGGATATTTTTATACTTTTTAAAAAATGAATGTGCCTGACTACGGCCGGTATCGTTTAAGTCGCTATCAACACCACTGCCCTGTACAATATTCTTTTTATTGAAATCCGTTTCTCCGTGTCGTATGATATATACTTTTTTCTTGTCCATTAAAAAAATCTATCTGTTAAATATTAAAATAAAAAAAGGCTGTCGTTTGTGGGGACAGCCTAATATATAATGTCGTTGTATATTAACCTCTTTTTTCTTTGATACGAGCCTTTTTGCCTGTAAGTCCGCGTTGGTAGAAGATACGGGCACGTCTTACTTTACCACGACTCATCACATCTATTTTTTCGATATTGGTACTGTGTATTGGAAAAATACGCTCAACACCTACACCATTAGAAATTTTACGAACAGTAAAAGTTTCGTTAAGGCCACTGTTGCGGCGTTGTATAACCACACCTTGGTATAACTGGATACGCTCTTTGGTACCCTCTTTAATTTTGTATGATACTGCTACAGTATCGCCAGCCTTGAATGAAGGAAGATCGGCTTTTAAAAATTCTTGCTCTACGATTTTAATTAAATTGCTCATGATTAGCTTAAAATTTGGGAGTGCAAAAATAGGGCTTTAACCTTTATAAAAAAACATTTTTTTGATTATTCCTCTTCAACGTCCTCTACTTTGAAAACCAGCTTATTGCTAAACAAAAAATTAACACCCGAACTAATTACTGTTGCAAAGATAGGGGCAATAAAAAGCCTGTTTTTGTGCAAATATGCCGGCAGAAAATCGGCCACATCCACAAAATAATATACCAATCCAATATTGATGAGGAAGCCAATAGCGTAGACCATAGCAAATCTTCCAAAGTAATTTTTCTCTTTTTTTGTTTGGTGCCTAAAAGTCCAATTCTTATTCACTGCATAACTCACAAACAAACCGACAATGCTACCCACTACTTGATAAACAAGGTAGTACTTCTTTACATCATGATATAACATCAAATGCAATTCGCACAGCACCGCATAAGTAATGTAGCCCGCCACAAACGAGGCTGCACCCACTATCCCAAACTTGATAAGTTTACGAACGAGTTTATTTTGGAGAATGATACGAATCATAAAGGGGCGGCAAAAATAATGGTTAATGGTTAATGATGAATTATAAATGATGGATGGTTAATGGTTAATGGTTGATGGTTAATGGTTAATGGTTAATGGGCTGACGCATGATGGTGGATGGTTAATGATGGAGGAAGAATGATTAATGATGAATGGTTAATGAGATGAGACCTGATAATGAATTATAAATGATGAATGATGAATTGGCTGACGCCAGATTTTTGAATTTGGGTGTCAGCGTCATTCTGAACTTGTTTCAGAATGACGTGGTGCTTTTTAGAATTTAGTTATTAGACATTTAGAATTTAACTCTACTGACTTGATACTCGACTTGATACCTGATACTTTATACTTGCTACTTTATACTTAATTTCGCGGCCTTGCAAAAAGATAAAACCATACATGTCGATTTATTTGTGCCTTGCCATATAGATCAGTTTTGGCCTGAGACGGGCTTTAATATGAAACGACTTTTGGAACTTGCCGGTTGTGTGGTGCATTATAATACCGAACAAACCTGTTGTGGACAGCCCGCCTTCAATGCCGGATTTTGGGATGATGCTAAAGAGGTGGGTGAAAAATTAATCGGCGAACAAATTGCTGGACATTATATGGTAGCCGCTTCATCGGGCTGTGTAAGTATGGTTCGCCAATCGTATAATACTTTGTTTGAAAATACCTCAGTTCACAATCCCAGTAAAAATTTACAAAAAATATTTTTCGACTTTGCTGAGTTTTGGGTTGATGTTTTAGACAATCCGCCGCTGCAAGCTACCTTTAATACTAGGGTGGCATTGCTCGATAATTGCAAAGGTATGCGTGATTGTAAAATATTTGACCAACCCCGCAAACTCCTTGGCCAGGTAGAAGGATTGGAGCTGGTAGAAATAAAAGACTATGATACTTGTTGCGGATTTGGTGGAATGTTCGCAGTAAAGTTCGAACCTGTATCGGTTGCCCTTGCCGAAGAAAAATTAAAACATGTATTAGACACTGGTGCCGAGTTTCTAGTATGCACAGATGGTGGCTGCCTCATGCACCTCGATTCCTATATCAAGAAAAATAATTTACATGTGAAAGCGATTCATATAGTAGATTTATTAGTGAAGGGACTTAAGTAGGAGTAAGGGGTAAGGAATAAGGAGCAAGGAAAAACAACAAATTATATGGCAATTAAAAGATTTGAAGATGTGATATGCTGGCAGAAATCGCAAGATTATGCTGTGAATGTGTATGGGATATTCAGCTCTTTGAAAGATTTTGGGTTTAAAGATCAAATTTGTAGAGCAGTCGTTTCTATTTCAAACAATATTGCAGAAGGTTTTGATAGAAGTTCGAATGCCGATTTTAGCAGATTTTTATATATAGCCCTGGCATCATGTAGTGAAGTTAAATCTATGTTATACTTAGCAGAAAAACTTAAATATATTAAAACAGAACAAAGAGACAATTTACTAAAGCAAGGCGACGAAATATCTAGTATTATTAGAGGCCTTATTAAGTCCATGAAAACTATTTAGGAGGAAGGGGTAAGGAATAAGGACCATTCGGCGTCAGCTCCTTATCCCTTACTCCTTATCCCTTTTTTCCTTAACTTTGCCTCCCCATGCGAAACCCCAACCTTAGTGCCGACGAAGAAAACCTGGACAATACCGAAAAGGAACTGGAGAAAGTACTCCGCCCCCAAGCCTTTGGCGACTTTAGCGGACAAGATAAAACTATAGAAAATCTTAAAATATTTGTGGGTGCTGCCCGCTTGCGTGGCGAAGCACTCGACCATGTATTGTTGCACGGGCCTCCGGGTTTGGGTAAAACTACCTTGGCACATATTATATCAAATGAATTAGGTGCGGGAATAAAAATTACTTCAGGACCTGTTATAGAAAAGCCCGGCGATTTAGCCGGACTGCTTACCAATTTAGAACAAGGCGATGTATTATTTATTGACGAGATACATAGATTAAGCCCTGTGGTGGAAGAGTATTTATATTCTGCCATGGAAGATTATAAAATTGATATCATGCTAGAGAGCGGCCCCAATGCCCGCTCTATACAAATTGGTATCAATCCGTTTACGTTAATTGGTGCTACTACACGTTCGGGTTTGCTTACGGCTCCGCTGCGTGCAAGGTTTGGTATCAATGCCCGATTAGAATATTATGATGTAAAATTATTGACCAGTATTGTAAAACGCAGTGCGGGAATTTTGAAAACACAAATAGTAGATACTGCCGCCCACGAAATTGCCAAACGTAGCCGAGGAACCCCACGTATTGCAAACGCTCTATTACGCCGCACCCGCGATTTTGCCCAGATGAAAGGCGATGGAACTATAACATTTGAAATTGCACAAATGGCTTTGGACGCATTGAATGTAGACTCGCACGGCCTCGACGAAATGGACAATAAAATTCTCACCACTATTATAGAAAAATTTAAAGGCGGACCTGTGGGATTAAATACTATAGCCACTGCAGTAAGCGAAGACGCGGGCACTATAGAAGAAGTATACGAACCCTTTTTAATACAAGAAGGTTTCCTTATGCGTACCGCCCGTGGCCGCGAAGCCACAGAACTTGCTTATAAGCATTTGGGGATTATGCCGCATAGGGGGAATAGTACGCAACTGTTTTAGTCTTAAAATCGTTATATAAATTATTTATATAATATGATTAATAAATTTCTCATACTTTTTATGTTATGCTTTTTATCGCATATAATATGTGCCCAAGAAATTAAATGGCACTTTCCTCCTTGTGCTGATTCGGTTACTGAGGAAAATATAGATGGGTATTATTTCTCTTTTTATACAAATGGTAAAAAAGGATATTTTAATGGTGAAAAAATAGCAGTGCCTGCAAAGTATGATGAGATAATAGGTTCAGACCTTGATAATTATTATTTTATAAAAAACAAAAATAAATGGGGTATATATAATGCAAACTCTGACAGTAATAAAGAAACACTGCCTTGTATTTATGACAGTATATGCAAGACAGACTGGCCCCGGACCCGATGCCGTATTGTCAAAAAAAATGAGTGTGCGTATTATAATTTAAGGTTGAATAAATGGGAAACTAAATTTACTAATAACTGTATCTTGCCTGCTGATGAAGAAACACAATATACCTCATATCATAAAAATGTGGTTATCCAAAATACATGGATGACAAGGGAAGAATACCTTAAAAAGAAAAACGATACCGCTATAATTTTGATTCGATTGCTTTTTAAGAATAAAGAAATGTGGATGATAGAACAATTGAATGACAATATCTATTTTGTTTACGCTAAGTTCCAATATGATTCTATAAACTATGAGTATAAGAACATTATTATTAAACTATCTTCAAAAACTATTATTACTGAATATGTATCCAAAGCACAATTAGACGGTAAAAATATTGTCTGTACTGGAATTAAAAACAAACCATGGTTAACTTATACAATTGATACAATAACGGGCAAAAAAATAACACCATTTTTCGAGCTCGTAGACACAGATATTGCAAACGGGTATATTAATTATTATTGGGGTGAGAAGTCAAGAACTGAATACAGATTAGCAAAAGTAATAAACAAAAAAGGAGTAAGTATGAAAGGTTTGTTTAATAAAGATTATAGAATAATTATACCTTTTAAATTTGATGATATTTATTTCCCATGTAGCAAAGATTTATTATTCTGCAAAATATACTACCATCCAAAAGTGAGAACATTCAATCCATATGGTTATAATATAAATGTGGAACCCGAAATACACCACCAACCAACAATAAGAATATTTAATTTAAAAACAAATAAATTTATAGAACATAAATTTGACACCATTCAGTATGTGAGCAATACAGCTCCTATGGTTGTGCGAAAAAATAAGAAATATTATATTTACAATCTAGAAACTGATAGAAAGACAAAATTACCTTTTAACAAAATATTATCTTCCCTTAATGAAGATAGTATTTTGATAGTTTCTAAAAAGAATAAAATTCAATTATATAATTTAAATCAAAGATGTTTTATATCCTCAGCCCATGATTCAATCTATCATGTAAGTATTGAACCTACTGACGAGAGATATAAGATGGATTATGGATTTATTAAAAGAGCAATTGTTTTTAAAGATAATTTAACCATAGGTGTATTAAACGCACGAGGCAATATTATTATACCACCTATATATGACAATATACTTGCCTATGGAGAACCCAACACTTCCTACTTTCCTAACAGTAAAGGTGATTTCTTATTCTTAAAAAAAGGACTCTATTCATATTTGTATAATTTAGATTCATCAAGAATAGAATATGATAGCTTGTCTCAATTAAAGAGTATATACAAATATTCACAAAATACAGACTATTGGTATAAACGCAATGGCAAATGGGGACTCGTCAATAAGTACTTAAATAAATATTTACCTGCTCAGTACGATACTTTCTATATATACAATGACAAATATTATTTGAAACAAGATGGCAAATATAAAATTTATAATTTTACCAATAGCATTCTTCAACAAGAAGGTTATGATACTATTATTCATCTAAAACAAAATGATTACCTAGTGATAAAAAGTGGAAAATATGGATTACTGAAATTAAATAAGAAACCTAGTATAATACCGTGCATATATGACAGCATTTATTATGAATGTGATTCTCGTAATTATGAATCAAACGGAAACTCTTATGTTTATCCAATAGCAATACTAAAAAAAGGCAATAAATTCGGAATCAGCTTACATGAGAATTATTCTACACCTGCAGTATTTGAAAACTACAAATACCGAAATTGCTCCAGAATGTGGGCCAAATACAATGGCAAATGGGGAATCCTCAGTAAAAATCAATAATATTATTCTATCTTTGTCCCCATGCACGAAACTTATATGAAACGATGCCTGCAACTTGCCGCTAATGGCGAGGGGCTTGTAGAGCCCAACCCAATGGTGGGCTGTGTGATTGTGCACGAGGATAAAATTATTGCAGAAGGTTTTCATCATCAATATGGTGGCGACCATGCAGAAGTGGACGCGATAAACAAATTGCACGGATTCGAAAAGTTTGGTGAGTGTAGTTTGTATGTGAACTTGGAGCCATGTTCGCATACGGGTAAAACCCCACCTTGTGTAGATTTGATTATCGAGAAAAAATTCAAACAGGTTATTATAGCACAGCAAGACCCTAACCCATTAGTAGCAGGAAAAGGAATTGAAAAACTACAAGCCGCAGGCATAGAAACTATTATAGGAGTTAGTGGAAAAGAAGCTCTGGAATTAAACAAACGTTTCAATTGTTTTCATCAAAAAAATAGACCTTTCGTTACCCTTAAGTGGGCCCAAACTGCGGATGATATTATAGCACCGCAAATGCGTGATCCAAATTATCAATCGTTAAGATATATCAGTAATCAATATTCGGTGAGGCAGGTGCATCGTTACAGGGCTTGCCATGGTGCAATACTTGTGGGTTCTAATACAGCGTTAAATGACAATCCTACTTTGGATGTGCGGCATTGGGAAGGAAAGAATCCTGTACGTGTTGTTTGGGACCCGCAGTTACGATTAACACAAGATTTGAATGTGTTTGATGGCACTACCCCTACTCTAGTTTTG
>JANYDJ010000186.1 GCA_025363675.1 Flavobacteriaceae bacterium
GGGCATGCCCCACGAAGCGTGGGTCGGGCCATACGCCTTACTGCGTGCCGGCTGCTGTCCCTCATGCGGCTGACGCTACTAGCAGCAAAGAATAGAAGATCAAAATACGCTTTTTATTATAATAAATCAGTCAAAGACTGAGCTTTTTCTATAATAACAGGAAAATTTTCACTCAATCCCTTTTCTATAAGTTTAGAAGATAAACCACCAACCCAACTTAGGATTTTTTTACCAACCCCAATTTTGTTTTCTTTGGATGGTGATTGTTGAAGGATTATTTCTCTCAGACTTTCTATATCACTTTTATCTACACCAAGCTTTTCTAGTTCATTATATATATTCTCTATATGTCCGCCATTTTGGTGAATATTATTATTATTCCCTAATGTAACATTTACCAATGCGTTTTCACCTGCATTAATACTGATATTTCTATTTTTATCGTATTGTCGGGTTTCATTTTGTACCAATACAATATATTTCATAGCTTTATCAATTTCATTTTCTAAGGACCCAAAATGCTTAGGTGTAAAAACCATTGTGCCAAATGGATGATGACTCATAGGATGAGCTTCTTCAGAAATGGGCTGTTGGAGTTCTCTTAAGTCTTTAAATAATTCAGGATTGATTCTTATGAATATCGTTCTTAACTCATTATATTCTATCCATAAGTTCGCTACTTCTGAATCACTTGCATCTATGCCAAACATTGCAGCTTTTCTAGAATCTTTAATTCTATTGTGAAGAAGGTTTAGCTCAATAATAGCTTTCTCTAGTTCCATATTTATAAACTACATCTTTAGTTTTCTAGACAATTCAGATGATTGAAGAAACAAATTTTTTAACACTAAATGTAGGTTCTCATTTTTTAGTTGTTTTGTATATTCTATTGAGACAGTCGAAGAAGTCCCTTGGTATAATAAGTTGTCGGGGAGTTTTCCTGAAGTTACAATCCATTCTTTCGCACATTCATCATCAAAAATTAGTTTTATCTGCAAATTATGATATTTAGGTTCGTCCACAATAATCACATTTATAATTTTACTTAATTCGAAACCAAATAAAAGTTGCACAGCCATCGAACAATCATTTTGGTATGAATCTACAAACAGTAGTTTCTTTCCTATGCTATCATTATATCCGGTTGCAATTTGAATCCAACCCCAACTTGAATCCTTTTGAGAATACCAAGTTGATTTGGATATTTTAGTCTTTGAATCACATGAACCTTCCCATGGTGGAAACATTCTGGAAATTAATATGATCGAATCTAATTTAGCATCTAGTTTCTTTCTTAGAGACTTTTGAGAGCTTGCATTTATAGCAATAAAACTTAACAAGATGACTAAAATTAATTTCATTTTTTTTAATATTCAATAAGCAAATATACTACTGCAATTACAAATCACAAAGCCTTGTTCACGACGTTTAAAAAAACGGCGTAGGTCGCCGCAATTTCCTATACATTTGTAATCCCAATACGGATACCCCCCATGAAACTCCTCACCGCCACCAAAATTAAATCTTGGGATCAATACACCATCGAATCGTCCACAAACCTGTCGATAAAAAATCATTATAAACTATAGATTTTTTATTCAAATTCCGTATCTTTGAATTCGATAAAAAGTTATAATAAAAATTAAAATTGCAGAAAAAACCTAACCATATTGGACTTGCTTTTGAGGTTGACAAATTAACTAACTCAATTGAAAATGTGATTACGGGTGATAGCTTCACCACCGACATTACGCTTATTTCAAGTGTCGATTTAAAAAACATAACGAAGAAGAGCAATTGGGTTTTTGATTGGAAAGCTGAGTATAAATATCCTGAACGAGACATTTACAAACTTACTATAGTAAACAACCACTCTATTATCCAAGGGTTAGTAAGTTTGGAGATTAAGCCAGACCATGTATATATGCATTTGGTTGAAAATGCACCATTCAATAAAGGTAAGGCAAAAATATATGCAGGTGTGCCTGGTAATTTGGTTGCATTTGCTTGTAAACTTTCGTTTCAACGTGGTCACGAAGGCAACGTTTCATTTATTTCTAAAACCCAACTCATTCAACATTATATTGACTCTTTAGGTGCAATACATTTTGGTGGTCGTGTAATGATTATTGATACTAACTCAGCATTAAAACTGTTAAACAAATATTTCCCAAAATGAAAAAGAAAACTATAGAACTTAATGTGGATTTCATTGGCGGCAAAGGTTCACTAACGAAAGAAGAAGAACAAGCACTAAGTGATTTTTTTAAATCACAAAAAATATCGAATGCGAAAAAAACTAAAACATCGCACAGAAATAAAGTCGCATCATAAATATTATATATCGAACAGAGAAATATAATATTTAGTAACTACTACTACATTTATTTACTAAGCGTTTTTCCTCAATGAAACTCCTCACCTCCTCCCAAATAAAATCCTGGGATCAATACACCATCACCCACGAACCAATTGGCTCCCATTTATTAATGGAAAGGGCAGCCACGCTATGTTCCGATTGGCTGCTTCAATATTGGGATAAAAAATACAGGATATTTTGCGGAAAAGGGAATAATGGTGGCGATGGATTGGTGATTGCCGGCAATTTAAGCAGAATGGGTTTTGAGGTGGAATTATATATTGTAGAGCATACCGAAAAAGCATCGGATGATTTTAATTATTGGTATAACAAAGTGCCTGGGAAAATTATGGTAAATCATATAACATCTGATTATACAGATTGGCAAAGTTTTAATCAAGACGATATTATAATAGATGCTATATTCGGCTCGGGCCTCAATAGACCTATAGATGGGTGGCTGAAAGAATTTATCATACACTTGAATAAACAAATTTGCGATAAAGTTTCTATCGATATTCCTAGCGGGTTACCTGCAGATTTTTGTGATATTAATATATATAAAGATACCATTCTAAAATCTGATATTACCTTAACTTTTCAAGTGCCGAAACTTTCTTTTCTATTACCTGATACTGGAATATATACCACCGATTTTGAAATTTTGGATATTGGATTAAGCCCGCAATATATAAATGAAGCTGACATAAATTATCATTATATAACGCTTGATGATATCAAACCTATTATAATACATCACAACAAATTCGCCCACAAAGGAACACGCGGACATGCACTCCTACTCTGCGGTTCACGTGGCATGACAGGTGCTGCGATACTCTCGGCAAAATCGTGTTTGCTTAGTGGTGCAGGTTTGTGCAGTGTGCATTTACCCGATACGGAAAAACTTGCTTTGCATGCTGCACTGCCCGAAGCAATGTGGTTGGAAACATTAGAAACAACTCAATCTAAATATGATTCTGTGGCTTGTGGTTGTGGCATCGGGCAATTAGATTTTGCCACCACTTTAGTTGATTGGGCACTGCAACAAAATATGCCAACAGTTTTCGATGCGGATGCATTAAATATTATATCAAAACAAAACTGGCTAGCTAGATTAAAACCCAATACTATTATAACACCTCATGTAAAAGAATTTGAACGATTGTGCAATATACAAAACAGCACGAGTATACAAAGAATGGAATTGCAGATACAAATGGCAAAAGACTATCATATTATAGTAGTTTTAAAAGGTGCTCACACTGCTATAGCACTGCCTAATGGAAATGTATATTTTAACAGCACCGGCAATCCAATTTTAGCAACTGCGGGTAGCGGTGATGTATTAACCGGAATTATTGCAGCAAATCTTGCACAAGGATATACGCCTGCCAACGCAGCAATGGCAGCGGTCTTTATCCATGGATTGGCGGCTGATGAATTGGCTAAAGAAAAGGAATATATATTATCGGGAGAGTTGGCGGATAGGATTCCGTATATGATAAAATCCTTTTTAACCACATAGAGCACATAGGTTTTTTTATTGCCTACCGAAATTCTTATATAATAAAATTTCTTTTTTAACCACATAGAGTACATAGTTTTTCATTAATATTACCTATGTGGTCTATGTGGTTTTAAATTTTACAACCCCCGCAACTGACTCACTTCTTTCTCCGTCAAATGGCGAATTTCACCACGTTTCAAACCTTTTTTGTCGAGACCTGCAAATACCAATCTATCTAAGCGTATCACTTCATACCCTACACTTTCAAACATGCGACGCACAATTCTGTTACGTCCACTATGTATTTCTACACCAACTATTTTTTTATCCGTTGGGTCCATATAATCTACTACATCGGGTTGTATGGATCCGTCTTCCAATTCTATTCCATCACGAAGTTGTTTTAATATAGCCGGAGTTATATTTTTATCCAATCCCACTTTATATACTTTTTTCACACCAAATTTTGGATGACTTAAACGTTGTGCAATATCACCATCATTGGTTAAGAGAAGCGTCCCTGTTGTGTTTCTATCGAGGCGACCTACGGGGAATACACGCTCGCGGGAGAAATTTTTCATTAAATCTAATACCGTTTTTCTGCCTTGTGGATCTTCATTGGTGGTTATATAATCTTTGGGTTTGTTCATTAAGAAATATACTTTTTTCTCGCCCGATAGTTTTTCATTATTATATATAACTTCATCGGTCGATTTTACTTTCACGCCCATTTCGGTTACTACTTTCCCATTCACTTTTACCAATCCTGCTGAAATAAATTTATCTGCATCTCTCCTACTTGCAATCCCAGCATTCGACAAATAACGATTCAAACGAACTTCATCTTCTCCCTTGGGCTGTTTGGTTTTAGGAGCTTTTGTATAGGTAGGTTTATCATAGGTTCTGCTATTATCATAAGGCTTATTTTCATGTCTTTTTTCGCGGTTATCATAACTCGTAGGTTTTCTATCGGATGAGTTGCGGGTTGCGGGTTGTGGGTTGTGGGAATCTATTTGTCTTTCGTCTTTTGCCTCATATCTTTTCTCTGTCTTCGGGTTTCTCTTATCATAACTCTGCTGTCTGTTATCTACTTTCGGTTCTCTGTTATATGACCCAGGTTTTCTTTCGGATGAGTTGTGGGTTGTGGGTTGTGGGTTGCGAGAATCTGCTTTATCATAACTTCTTGGCTTGCGTTCGTATGTGCGGGATTCATGATTTTCGTTTGCCGGTTTAGTTTTAGTATTTTCTCCATTATAATCTGGACCACGTTTGCTACTAATTCGTTTTTCGGCAGCTTGAGCATTATAGTCATCAGGTTTTGCATAACGGCGTTTTTCTCCACCTCTATCATTATATACAGGCTTGTCGTCACGCTTGGTATAAGTGCGTTTCTCTCCACCTCTGTCATTATATGCTGGCTTGTCGTCACGCTTGGTATAAGTGCGTTTCTCGCCACCTCTGTCATTATATGCTGGCTTATCGTCACGCTTGGTATAAGTGCGTTTTTCGCCGCCCCTGTCATTATTATATGCTGGCTTGTCGTCACGCTTGGTATAAGTACGTTTTTCTCCACCTCTATCATTATATACAGGCTTGTCGTCACGCTTGGTATAGGTGCGTTTAGTCGGACTATCTTTTGAAAAAGCAGGCTTATCGTCTCTTTTGGTATAGCTGCGTTTGGCACCTGTGCTTGCAGGTTTTTTACTTGATTTGTTATATGATGGTTTCATAATATGGATGAATAATTAAGTCTATATATATAATAATATCAGACGGTCTTTTGTTTGTGTTTTGAAAAATAATTAAATAAAAAATATATAGGGATTCCTGCCAAAACTATATATAAACCTATGAGTGCATAATCGGGTTTGGCTACCAATAAGCAAACTAAAAAAGTGCCTGCCAATAATATATACAATACAGGAAGAAAAGGATATAATACAACTTTGTAAGGGCGATTTAAATTGGGTTGTTTTACCCGCAACACAAATAAACCTATAATAGTTAATATATAAAATAATATAACAGCAAACATAATATAGTCGAGCAAGTTACCATAGTTACCACTAAGGCACAGTGCTGATGCCCATAAAGCTTGCATCCACAAGGCTCTAGCAGGAACACCCTTACTATTTAATCGTCTCATAAATCCAAAAAATAAGCCATCGTTTGCCATACTATAATATACCCTTGAGCCAGAAAGTATACATCCATTTACACAACCAAAAGTAGAAACCATAATTAATATAGCTATAGCATATCCCCAATATCCACCGGGCATCATTTCGCTTACACCCATGGCTACGCGGTCGTTTGTGGCATAGCTTATTCCGTGTCCGGCTGCTGTGGTAGCATCAGTTGCTCCATGTATGGGCAATACACTTAGATACATCATATTGGTAAGTATATATACAAGTGTAACCAATCCTGTTCCCATTAATAGTGATTTGGGAATGGTACGTTGTGGATTTACGATTTCATCGCCCGCAAAGGTTACATTGTTCCAAGCATCGCTGCTAAACAAACTGCCCACCATGGCCGATCCTATTACAAACATTAAAGCCAATCCCGTAGGATTTGACAGCGTGAGTTCTCCTTGCTTGTTATACGAGTTTGCATCCCATGCATGTTCGAAATTGTGTGAAAGTGTTTCCCAATTGGCGGCCAATAAAAATCCCAATATAATCAATAAAACCAAGGCCCCTATTTTGGTAACGCCAAATATATTCTGAATCCATTTGCCATTTCGCACACCTTGAGAATTGAGAAAAGTGAGTAACATTATAATACCAATTGATAATATTTGTGCTGCCGATATATTCAAACCCAATATCTCAAACAATATATGTTTCTCATCGAACCAAGGATAAATTACGGCGGTGTAGCGGGCAAAGATTACACCCACTGCGGCTATGGTGCCCGTTTGTATTACGGAAAATAAAGTCCAGCCATATAAAAATGCAATAGGTTTGCCTAATGATTCTTTCAAATATACATATTGTCCGCCAGCTTTTGGAAACATAGAAGCAAGTTCGCCATAACATAAAGCACCTGCCATTGTTATTACACCTGTGAGCACCCAGCACAGCATCAACCAGCCAGAAGAGCCCACGGTACGGGCAATATCAGCCGATACCACAAAAATGCCTGAGCCTATCATCGTGCCCGCCACTAGCATGGTAGCATCGAATAAGGTAATTTCTTTTTTAAATCCTGACATGGGTTATTATAATACTTTGCAACTGTTATTAATTTCCTTATATAGGATAACAGGTTCAATATAAGCCTGCAAAGGTAAGATTATAATAGGGCTTTTTTGCAATACCCCAAAATAAAAAAACCCGACGGGTTACGACGGGTTCTTTTATAGCATGTACTTAAATTATTTTCTAATAGGGACAGCTTTTATTGTAAGCGGAATTTTGGGGGTGCTACCGCCAATACTGCCACCTATGCGGGGGCTACTGCCGCTACCACTGCTACCGTTATTTCCCTTATTATCATATATCGGTGTCGATTTTCCGTTGGTTTGTTGGTAGGTGGTCGTGGTATTATTATAGTTGTTGTTTTCTTTGTGGTGATAATCATAGTCCATCTCGTCCAAATCGAACAATAAACCCAAACGAAGCACAAACATATCGCCAGGTGCTGTATGTGTTTGGGGACTATAAGTAGTAGTGTTGGCATTATAAGGGGTGTGTTTCACATCTATAAAGTTGAGGTTGCCTCCATTATATAAAGTTCCTCTCAAATCGACCGATACACCAGGTACCCAATGCCAACGCAGACCTGCACTCACACCGTATTGTAGTGCCCACGAAGTTAGCATAGTATTAGTGTTTCCACTATAGCCCTGTATGTTTTGATCACTGTTTATTGATTGGAAAGTAGACACATTACGAATACCAAGCACCGCATCCAAGTATGGTTTCAAGCGATAGTTGCCAAATTCTGCACGGGCAATAAAATCGAGGTGGAAGCCCATATTATATATTCTGGTATAGCCGCTATCATTATTGGGTGTAGCAAGTATTACATCTTGTTTTTTACTAAATCCATTCCATAATACACCCATAGAACCGCCCAATGACAGACCCATATATTTTGCCTTCAGTATATCAGCACTCATTACCTCTATATTAAAACCTAAACCAGGGCGGTAACCTGAATCGTGCAATGTGCCTAGAGGCATCATGCCTGTTAAGTGAAATCCAATCCATGGTTTATCGTAACGGTAACGTTTGTTTCCTAAAATAAACTTGGCAATTTTTGCACTATCGGGATTGGTTTCTTCTGTTTCCAACTTGCCATTGAAAGATAATTTATAAGCAGGAAGCGGTGCTACATTATTATAAATTATTTTAGATTGTGGGGTTGTAGTTTCTGCAATACGGGTATTTTTATCGTGAGCTATTGGGGCAGATGTGGCAGCACTTTTATATATATTTATTGATGCGTTTAATTGATTAATACCGGCACGATAATTTGTGGAATTACTTGCAGTTTGTTTTGCATTGTTAGTAGAGTTGGCTTTGGCCACAGATATAGTGTTTTTTTCAACACTTGTATTTTTTAGGTCCGCGGTGGCGGGTTGCAGTGGGCTAAAGTTATATATACTGATAGCTACAACACTTGCGATTAAAGTAGTCATGATTGTAATAGTTTTTATTTTGGTTGATTTATTGGGTACTATAATAACACCTCCTTTTCTGTTGTCATTCTCGTTCAGCTTTTGTTGCATTTGTTCCCACGCGTTAGGATCAAAAGCTTCCTCGGCCTCGCTCAATTGGCGATTGAAGAGTTGGTCTATATCAATTTTTTTATCGTTCATTTCACTCGTGTTTTTAATAGTTCTTTAGTAATCTTTGCAATTGCTTTCTCGCCTCGGCCACATGCCATTTCGAAGTTCCTTCACTAATCTTTAACAGCTCGGCTATTTCCTGATGCTTATATCCTTCAATAGCAAATAAGTTAAAAACCGTACGTGTGGCTTGGGGCAGTTTCTCTAACAATAACAATAGGTCGGCTACTTGCAAATTGTCGGTGAGATTTTCGGGAACACTTGCATCAAAGTTTTCTGCCATGGGTTCTTCTTTGTAGCGAAGCCTGGTCCTAACTGTGTCCATTGCGGTGTGAAATATGATACGCCTTACCCAACCTTCAAAACTTCCCGTGTTATTATAATGATCTAAATTGGTGAACACTTTTAAGAACCCCTCATTCAATATCTCCAAAGCTTCATCTCTGCTGGCGGCATATCTTAAACACATTGCCATCATTTTACCAAAGAACTTTTTGTACAACGCAGCTTGACTCAGTCTATCATTTTGTTTGCAGCCTTCAATAATTTTTAGCATATCAGCATCCACAAATTCTTGCTGTTTGGTTTCTGCTTCTGCTATTTCGCTGCGTGTTGACATGTTATAATTGCGTCGTCAAAAGGTTAGTCGGATGCGTCTCTGCAAAAGTTGGGCTAGGTAGGGAATTAATTTATATTATTTTGAACTTCAATGCATTAAAATTAAAATAATTTCTAACATACGCAATATTAGGTTTTAGGTTGCCGTCAACAATTGACCATGAATGATTAGTTGCTAAATTGTTCAAAAATATAAATTACATATTACTTTGTTTATCAATATATTGAATAAAATATCAATCATATTATCGGATATTTTGATTACATAATTTGCATTTTAAACTCATAATTAGAATAACTATAGACAAATTATAGCTATATTTGCAGTTGTTTAAAAAAGTAGAAGCCATGTTTGATCGAAAAATATATCCCGTTTTGGAGAGCCACTTAGATAAAAAACAAGTGACTGTAATTACTGGCTTGCGTCGGGTAGGGAAATCGACAGCCCTAAAATATTTAATAGATAAAGCCACAACCCCTAATAAAATTTATTTTGATTTAGAAAGAATAGAGAATCAAAATATATTTTTGCAAAATTCATATAATGATATTGAACGTTCCATAGAATTATTGGGCTTTGATTTTTCGCAAGCAGGTATCATAGGAATCGACGAAATTCAGATGGTGAAAAATAGCAGCAGTGTGATTAAAGCTTTGTACGATAAATATGGTACTAAGTTTATAGTTACCGGCTCAAGCTCATTTTATATAAAGAATCATTTTTCGGAAAGCCTGGCCGGACGAAAACGCATATTTGAAATGAACCCCTTAGATTTTGAAGAATTTCTACAATTTAAAAAAATAAATACAAAATCAATACAAAAAGAAAAATGGAAATCATTTCTACCAACTTATTATGATATATATAAAAAATGGTACGAAGAATATATACAATTTGGTGGATTCCCCGAAGTGGTTTTGGCAGAAACAAATGAAGACAAAACTGCGTATTTGAAAGATATATTAAATTCGCACATCGAACTTGATGTTAGATTATTGGGCGATGTTTCTTCTTCTGATGTATTATATAAACTCATTTTATTACTGGCCAACAGGGTGGGCAGCAAAGTAGATTATTCAAAAATTGGGAGTTTGCTGGGAATCAATCGTATCAAGGTAAAGGAGTATATCTTATTGCTCGAATACACTTTTTTGATTCGTACTTTAAAACCCTATACGAAGGGGATTGATAAAGAAATTACCAAACAGGCCAAGATATATTTTTCGGATACGGGTTTATTACAAGTATGTGGTCAAACTTCCAGTGGGGTTATTTTTGAAAATGCTATCGCCAATCAATTATATGCTATTGGTGAAGTAAATTTCTATGAAAAAAGTTCGGGCACTGAGATAGATTTCATTTTAGATAAAAAAAATGCTATAGAAGTGAAAGAAACCCCCAGTGATTTTGATTTAAAAACACTACAAAGGCGATCAAAACCGCTGGAATTAAAAAATGATTTATTAATTGGCCGAAATTTGGCACACAGCGGATACAAAGAATTTATTTGGGGCGGGAATATTTTTTAATCTAGGAACACCGAGAATTATTCCCTCCCTCTCAACAAATGGAAATTCCCATTCCTGATGATAGTTTGCAAATCGAGGAAGGACACGGCTTCCATGGTATATATATATACACCAGGCTCGGCAAGAATACCATTAATTTTTCCATCCCAACCACTCAAAGGGTCGTTGGTGGAGTACATTCGCTGTCCCCATCTATTATATATTTCGAACCGGTATTTAAGTTTGTCATTATAACCCGGGCCATGCACAAATGATATAGTGGGTTTGAATACCTCATTCAAATTATCGCCATTGGGTGTAAATGCATTGGGAAAATATATCATGGCAGGTAGTTTCACACATGCCATGTTGGACATGCTGTAGGCAGGATTTATACTGTCATTTTCTACCGCTACTATATGATAACAGAATGCGGAGTCTATATAGTTTCTTATAATTTTATCAGTATAAGTTGTATCAGTAGTGGAATCGATTACCTCGTATCGGAGTTTATTATAATTGTATAACTCTATATTATAATGTTTCACACCATTACGCCATTGTTTATATTCGTTCCAATGCAGATGGGTAATATCATCTTTATTGGTAGCCCGCAACACTATATTAATTCCTATATTGCCCGCTGGACCCACTACTAGGCACTGGTCTTGTCTGATAATTTTATATTGATATATATCATTTTCCACGTTCACATATCGGTCTTCATACTGGGGTTCCTTAAGGGGCTGATACATTTGGAATGGCCCCTTACCGTGCTGCCGCATCAAGAAAAAGCGATTCGTTTTGTCCCAAATATTATTGGTATCCCAGCTCACCAATAAATAACTATTGTCCACCACGGTTACATTTTTTAAATATATAGGCGTGTCCGGCCCCAGGTAATTAGGATGTTTGGAAGTGAGGTTACTTACCGAGCTATCATTGGTAAATGAATTTCTAGCTATTATATAATAGAAATACAAAGAGTCGCACAGATTGCTATCAATATAAGTAGAATCGCCACTAAATTGAGCAATAGGGGCATAGTAGCCCACAAACGAAGTAGACCTATATAAGGTATGTATAATATTCTTACCATTAATTACGGGCCATCCATGATAGGGTCTCCAATTGAGTACATGTGCATTTTTGCCAATAGTATCCACATTAAGCAAAATATTATTATGCGTCCAACCTTTCAATGTGTCAGCATAACAGCGATCTTGGGCAATAACTTCGTAGTCGTATAACTGCGTTCCAACAGTGGCATTATTGTCCACATATATAGTATCATTTATTTTGTTGGTGGTATATACTAAAGTGTTTACGCCATTCACATTTCTAAACAGTTTATAGTTATAAAAATAGGTAGAGGGGCATTTGCTCCATACTACCTTTATATCCTGATTATTGAGCACCGTTGCATATATAACAGCTACAGATGGGTTGGGCTGTTGTGCCAAAATATCTACTAAAGTATCTTTTGAAACTGTAGTATTACATTTACCATCGGTTACTACAAAAACTTTAACAGGGAAATGCCCAGGATTCATATATATATAATCGGGGTTCATAATATTTGAAGTATCGCTACTTTCTGCCGGGTCTCCAAAATCCCAATGAATGTTCACTATAGAACCTAAAGATTTTTGCACCAAATTAAACGATACTTTTTCGCCAAAGCAAAACTGTTTGCCCGAATAGGTAAAGTCAAAATTGGGGGTATCGGTTATTCTGAGCAAATTATTATAGATTACAGAATCGACACAGCCTACTATATTATATACTTTTAGTTTAACGGTGTATTTGCCAGGCACTGTAAATATCTTGGAGGTATTGATATTGGTATCGTCTACTATTCCATCATTTTCAAAATCCCATTCGTGTCTAATTGCCGCAAAGGATGAATCATAGAAATTTACTTTCAGATTTGCACATGCCACCGTATCAGATGCAGAGAACTTGGCAATAGGTCGCTGATAAACCAAAACACTGTCATCGGGATAATATAGTTTTTTACAACTTCTTTGACTATCTATCCCATACATATATGGTCTATATATTTCGTACAGATTATTTTTATTTAATAGTTTATAAGTATATGTTGGGCTACCTCCCGTACTATCCAAATCTCCAATATCATTATATAAATATGTACGCAAACAATTGGAAGATGTATTTTTAATTGTTACCTGCAACGGATCGCAACCCGCACTGCTAATCATATCAAATGAGGGAACAGGACCGTTCAACTTGATATAGTTTGTTTTACTGATGGTGCTATTACACCCGTTATTATCCGTTACCTTAAAAGTAACATCCCATTTGTTTTTACCTTTTTTGATATCATATATATGTGAAATCTTTTTCAGATAACCAGCAATTGGTGCTGAGCCATCGCCAAAATCCCATTCATAATAATCATTATTAAGCGACTTCACATAAAAAGTAACGGTGGACGGTCCACAATATCTTACGGTATCAGGGGAATAAAAATCGACAAATATTTTTTTAGCTTTCACTAAATAGGTAGCTGTATCGCTACAACCCACTTGCGAAAATGCGATCATACTCACTTTAATTTTTCCTGAATCATTAAATAATAATTTGGGGTTACTCACTGAATCATTTGGAAGAAAATCTACTGTACCAGCGGGGGTAGAATACCATTTAAATTTGGTAGAAAGCCCCGATTTGTTTACGGTATAAACGGTATCGCCCACACACGGGGTATTGCTAGTCATTTTAAAATTGGCATATAGCCCGGCACATCCTTTAAACACATCAGGATAGTTAACATTGCAACCCATGCTATTGGCTATTTGTAAAGCTACTTTAAAGCATCCTGTTTTTGGCATCACTACATTGCTGTTTGGCGAATCTGGCTGACTAAATTGCACATCAGGATTATCGGAGGTCCAATAATATACAACCGTATCATTGGGATTGCCCGCATGTATATTGTACATAAGTTTTGAACCTACTGAAAATGCCAATGGCACACAACTTTGTGTGTATTTTACCATACCTATTATATCAAGCCCATTAACTGTAACTGCATTATACTTAACGATGGTATCCTTGCAGGTGGCCGTGCCATATATATGGTATATATCATACCGCCCCACTTTGGGCAAGGGGGTTGATACCAAGGATCCGCTCATGGTTAGTTTCACATTGGCACTATCATGATGCTGAATAATCCAATTATATATAGGCGATTTAAATTTTGTGATGGGCACACTTTGCAATGTTACACTTTGCCCCAAACACAATAAATTGGTATCAACTGTAAAAGTAGCTTCGGGTAAAAGCACATGTACAATAGCTGAATCTTTGACCGTATCGGCACAGCCACCCATATTATATGCTATAAATACGGCTGCGTATATACCCGTATCGGCAAACTGGATTTTGGGACTGGCATTGGTATCGGTTGCTACTAAACTATCATAGTTTTTGGTATATATTTTCCATAAGTAACGCGACTTGAACTTATCAGAAAAACCTGAGCGTTGCGAAGCAAAACTTACCTTCTCACCGGTGCAACACTTAGCAGGTGTGGCTGTTATTTGTACACTATCAGGTTCCAATATCTTAATAAAATCGGCCTTGATTATTTCTGACAAACAGGTGTCATCGAACGCCTGAAGCTTTACTTTAAATTTGCCATATTTCTTATATATATAACTCGGGTTTGCCAATGTGGAACTATCCATTACTTTACCCAAACTATCATAAAACCACCATTTGTATTTGATATTTTTATTGGGGTCGGCAATCGTTTGATTAATAAACGTAACTGTATCAGGTGCTACGCAAAGGATTTTATAATTGGCATCGAAATCGACCTTAGTGGTGTTTGAATAAAAAAATGGATTGATAAAAGTATCCACCTCGCAATCATCGTAAAATGCCCGAATAGTAACTCCATAGCTGCCTCCATTGGGCACATTGAAATGCATAGAATCGCAAGTGAGAGAGGAGTCTAAAATAGTGGGGCCAGGAGGATAAAAATCCCATTGTACTCTTTTAACAAGGGCTGAGCTGCTCAGTGCTGCCTTCGCCAATAGCGTATCGGACAAGCATGCATATTTGCGATCTATTTTCCATACTACTTTTGGCAAAGTATATACGGTAACAGCTTTGGGTTTGGAATATTTATAGGTGCATCCCTGTATGGTAGTAATTTGTATGCCTATATCATAATCTCCCGGTTTTGTAAAGGTTGCTTTGGGTGTGGGCAAATTACTAGAGGCAGGTTTTGCATTGGGGAAACTCCAGTTATAAGTTTTCACTTTCTGCCCATTAAGCATCACCAAAGGAATAAAATCGGAAGTGAATGGCGGGCAACCATTGTATTTGCTGGCATTAAAATCAAGACCCACCGTATCCCAAACAGTAATGGCTGAATCCATAATTTGTGAGGCCACACAACCATCCGTTGTATTAATTTTTATAATAATCTGTTTAAAGCCAATACTGCCAAAACAGTATTTTATCTGGCGGCTCGTATCGGTCAGTTTCACGCCATCAATCACCCACTCTCTTGATTTTACCATAAGGGTAGAATCGGTAATGGTAACGGTATCACTCTTTTTACAAAGATTGGTGGTATTCATAAATACCAAAATATTTACATTGCCATTAATCTTGATATAATTGTATTTGTTTACATTGCACACCGCTGCATTGGGCAATACCACTTTTAGCTTCACATCATATATACCCTGAAATTTGTATAGATTATACTTCACACTGTCAGAATAAGAAGGGAATGTAAAACCTGCACCAAAATCCCACGAGAAGGTACTCCCTACTTGGAAATTTTCAACAGAAAAACGAATGGTGGTGGGGGCACAACCCTGGGTAGTATCAGCTTTAAATGTGAGAAAACTGCATTGGGCTAACCCCCATACAGGCATGCAAAGAAAGGCAATAATAATAGCTATCTTTTGTAGAGTTTTCAATGCATGCAGTCCTTGGTTGGTTAGATTTTAGGCTCCCTGTATAGACAGAAAAAAAGCCTAATGGTTGCCTTTACAAAGTAAGTTTTTTTTCTGCATATTGCCAAATCTATTTTTTAATATGAAGCCATCATTTTAAACGCTGATTATCACGCATTACAATCCTTTCTAGGGCTATTAAATAGCACAAATTTTGAAATTTGGTATCTGCAAAAGGCTCTCTATCTGAAAATGAGCTTGGTATAATTATCATAATCTCCCGCATGCAACTTTACCCATATACCTAAATGATCGAGGGCCTTTAGTTCCATTTTGCAAAAGAAGGCAGAATAATGAAAATTTGTGAGCTTCGGCAGCGGATTAGAATTAGTAATTGATTGATGATAAAAACTGTATAATGATGAAGTATAAATCGGACTGATAATAACAGGTTTGTAAAAAGTATATTTGCTCAAGTTGCTTTGTGCAAAGGAAGCTGATGTAAAAAACATAGCCATAAAAATAATAACATATATTCTGAGTTTTTTCATCTTGATATTTTAATACAATAAACGGTAATTTATTTTATATAGTTTTATAAAAAAACAATGTCGGTCTGAGCGAAGTCGAATACCTATCAACTATCTTTGCAGCGTAACGTGAAACTGGGCGAGTTTTTAGATGAAGTATTAAAAGGCCATGCAAACCAATTGGTCACTGACCTCGCTCGTCCCAAAAAAAACCTACACCTTACTGGATTAACAGGTTCTGCAATGGCATTGAACATTGCAGCGGTATTGAGCAAATACAAAATGCCCTTACTATTTATTGCTGATGGTGCTGATGAAGCCACCACCTTATCAGGCGACTTACAATCATTGGTCGAGGGCCGTACGATCAATTTGTTTCCGGGCTCTTTCAAAAAAAGTTTTCTATATAAACAACCCGAGAATTCATTAATTCTTCAACGGGCCGAAGTACTAAACCGACTTGCCGATGCCAAACAAAATGAGATTATAATAAGTTGGCCAGAAGCTTTGGCCGAGATGGTTTTGGAGAGAAGTATATTGGATAAAAGTACGTATCATTTAAAGGTGGGCGATAGTTTGGATATCGACTTTATGATAGAGTTTTTAAACGAACATCATTTCGATAGAACCGATTTTGTATATGAAGCGGGATTTTTTGCTATCCGTGGTGGTATAATAGATGTATTCTCTTTTGCAAATCCTTATCCTTACCGTATTGAATTGGATGGAGATACAATAGAAAGTATCAGAGAGTTTAATCCTGCCGACCAATTATCGACCAAAAGATTGGACTTTTTTTCACTGGTTCCCAATATACAAACTGCCTCTGTAATACAAAGTCGTCAGTCGTTTTTTGAATACTTGCCAAGTGATACTATTATATTTACCAAAGACTTATTATTTGCACAAGAAACGCTTGATAAAATTGCTAAAAAAGCAGAAGGAGAAATCATTAGTTTAGAAACTCCTGAAGGCGATGTGTTTGAAGTGAAGGCACCTGATTTATTTGAGCTTACTGATGATTGGATGCGAAGATTAAGTTCATTTAAAACGGTGGAATATGGACCTCGAACATTGAACACCAATACCCTGAAAATTGAATTCAAAACTTCGCCGCAACCATCGTTCAATAAAAATTTTAATCTGATTCGTGACGACTTTAAATTACTAAAAGAAAAAGAATATAAAGTATATGTTTTTAGCGATAGTGCCCGGCAAATTGAAAGACTATATAGTATATTTGACGACCTTGACCCAGAGATAGAATTCGAACCTGTTTTTCATGCAATAACAGAAGGGTTTGTCGACCACCAAATGAAGGTGGCTTGTTATAGCGAACATCAGCTATTCGACAGGTTTTACAGGCATCGTGGGCGTGAGCAATACTCAAGAAATAAAGCTATAACACTTAAAGAACTTCGTGACCTAAAAACAGGAGATTATGTAACCCATGCCGACCATGGAATTGGCAAATTTGCTGGCTTGGAAAAAATGGAAATGAATGGCAAGTTAAATGAGGTTGTCAGACTTATATATAGAGATAACGATTTATTATATGTGAGTATAAACTCTCTGCACAAAATTGCAAAATATGTAGGCAAAGATGGTACCGAACCACGCTTGCACAAACTCGGTAGCGACGCATGGGACAAGTTGAAACGCAATACCAAAGCCAAAATAAAAGATATAGCCCGCGACCTTATAAAAATATATGCTGCAAGGAAATCTACACCCGGTTTTTCTTTCACACCCGATAGTTATTTGCAAACAGAATTGGAAGCATCTTTTATATATGAAGATACACCCGATCAAGCAAAAGCCACAGAAGATTTTAAGAAGGATATGGAAAGTCCGCACCCTATGGATAGACTGGTGTGTGGCGATGTAGGATTTGGTAAAACAGAAGTGGCAGTTCGTGCAGCTTTTAAAGCAGTATATGATAGTAAACAAGTAGCTATTCTAGTACCTACCACCATACTTGCAAGCCAGCACTATCGCACGTTTAGAGAGCGACTGAAAGATTTTCCGGTAACTGTAGATTTCTTAAATAGATTTAGGACTGCTACCGAACAAAAAGATATATTAACGCGATTAAAAAGTGGGAAAATAGATATTATAATAGGAACACATCGTATACTTTCAAAAGATATGTTGTTTAAAGATTTGGGATTATTAATAGTAGATGAAGAACAAAAATTTGGAGTGGTCGCCAAAGAAAAACTAAAACAGATGCGTGTAAATGTAGATACGCTCACGCTTACTGCCACACCTATTCCGCGTACTTTGCATTTTAGTTTAATGGGGGCACGAGATTTAAGTATTATAAACACACCACCACCCAATCGGCAACCTGTTACTACAGAAATGCATCCCACCAATGATGATATTATTCGTGAGGCTATTAATGAAGAAATACAACGTGGTGGACAAACATTTGTAATACATAACCGTGTAAAAGATATATATGATTTGGCCGATAAAATTCGAGAGTTATGCCCCAAAGCTAGAGTGGGTGTAGGCCACGGGCAGCTAGAAGGACATGAGTTAGAGGAGGTAATGATAAAATTTGTGGAAGGTGAATATGATGTACTCGTTGCCACCACTATTATAGAAAGTGGATTGGATATTAGCAATGCAAATACTATAATAATAAACAATGCACACATGTATGGGCTAAGTGATATACACCAAATGCGTGGCCGGGTAGGCAGAAGTAATAAAAAAGCATATTGTTATTTATTGGTTCCCTCACTTTCCATGCTCACTGAAGATGCCCGCCGCAGGCTGAGTGCCGTGGAAGAGTTTAGCGAATTGGGAAGTGGATTTAATATAGCCATGCGTGATTTGGATATTCGTGGAAGTGGGAATTTATTGGGTGCGGAGCAGAGTGGATTTATTGCAGAAATAGGTTATGATATGTATCATAAAATTTTGGATGAAGCAGTACATGAATTGAAAGATGAAGAATTTGCTGATTTATTTAAAGACGAACCTATTATAGAAACCAAGAAAGATGTTATCATAGAAACCGATATACAAATGGTGATTCCCGATAACTATGTGCGAAGCGGAACAGAAAGATTAAGTTTATATAGTGAGCTGTCCAATATTACTAAAGACGAGGACTTACAGAAGTATGCCTATAAACTGAAAGATCGTTTTGGTAGCTTACCGCCCGCAGTTATTGATTTACTGGATGGCATGAAATTGAAATGGGCCGGACAAGTTTTAAAATTAGAAAAAGTAACACTCAAAAATAAAACCTTGGTATTATACTTTCCCCTAGGTGTACAAAATGAATATTATGAAGGACCACTTTTTGGAAGAGTGATAAATCATATAAATGCGAATCCATCGAAATACAAATTGGGACAGTTTAAAACGCAGCTAACTTTAACTATACAAAATGTGATGGGGATTCCTGCGGCGGAGACTGTGGTGGCTGAGTTGGGGAAATACAGCCTGTCAGTCTGAGTTACAATTGTCAGTCTGAGTTTATCGAAGACGGTATTTGGAAGAAATTGTTTCCACCATCATATTAAAAAAGACATAATAGTTTGTCGCCCTTCGATAAACTCAGGGTGACAAATCTTTCACTGCCGTCATTCTGAACTTGTTTCAGAATCTCTTACCGCGTCCTAAGATTCTGAAACAAGTTCAGAATGACGATAAAGAAGTGTAAAACTTTGTTACTATAAAGTTAATATATCGCACGCTAAATCATTATATATTTGCCCCATGCCACAAGCAATCAAACTTTCTGAACTTGCCTATGAAATACAGGAAACGATGGAAGCACGTTTTGAAGGAGAAACCTTTTGGGTAACTGCTGAGATTAGTGATGTAAAAAAATATACCAGTACTCGTCGTTGTTATTTGAAACTGGTAGAGCGAGAAGGTAACAATACCAACACCGAATTGCGTGCTGTATTTTGGGCAAACTATTATACAGAGATTGAACAGTTCGAAAGAAAAACCAAACAAGTTTTTGCCGATGGAATAGAAATTACCTGCGAGGTAAAAGTTCGTTTTCATCCCAAATATGGATTAAATTTGGATGTGGTGAAAATTGATGTAGCCTATACCCTAGGAACTATAGAACTTGAACGACAAAAAACTTTGGAAAAATTAGTTGCCGAAAATCCAAAACATATAAAATTGGTTGAAGGGAATTATATAACTTATAACAATAAATTACCACTGCCCATTGTTATACAACGCATTGCACTTATAACAGCACCAAACTCCGATGGGCAAAGGGATTTCAAGCAAGAACTGGAAAAGAACAAACACGGTTATGCTTTTTCTGTTACCGAATTTCTCACCCAAATTCAAGGCGATACTGCCCATCAATTAATAGGGGAACAATTACAACTTATATATAATAGCAAAGAAAATTTTGATATGGTTGCCATTGTTCGGGGTGGTGGTTCGCAAACAGATTTTAAACCGTTTGAAGATTATATACTTGCCAAAACTGTAGCTACATTTCCTATTCCTATATACACCGGCATCGGTCACGACCGTAATACCAGCATTGTAGATATGATGGCACGCGAACATAAAACTCCTACCAAAGTTGCCTCAAAAATTATAGAGCATAATTTCGAATTTGAGAATAGTATTATAGAACTCAAAGAACGATTATCACAACAGGTTGACTTACTAATTGACAATGCCAAAGAAAATATACAAAGCATGAAACGCCTGGTAAAGCTGGCAAGTCCAGCAAATATGATGAAGAAAGGATTTGCTATTATTACACAAAACAATCAAATTATTATTGACCCGAAAAACATACAACCCAATACTGAAATTGATATCTTATTACAAGATGAAATTATATATACTAACGTAACTAAAAAAGAAAAAAATGCCCAAGGAACTAACCTATAACAAAGCCTTCACCGAATTGGAAAAACTAGTTGAACAAATAGAAGACGACACTATACAACTTGATACTTTAGCAGCTAAAGTAAAAGAAGCAAATGAGCTTATAGCATATTGTGAGGAGAAGTTGCAGGGGATTGAAAAGGAGGTGAAGAAAGCTAAAGAGAAGAAAAAATAAATATTTTTTTTTGTCTGAATCACGGATTCACACAGATTAGTCGGATTACACAGATTTTATCTTGCGTAAGCTGAACGGTGAAATCTGTGTAATCCGAATGATCCGTGATGCAGACAGTTTATTCTTTCACAACTTTTACCCGCTCAAGCCCTTCTCCTCCATTAATCTCCAATATATATATTCCCTTTGCATATTCTGCTAAATCGAAACTAAAATTATCGCCTGACAAGTTTGTTTTTTGTATAATAATTTGTCCTGTGATATTATAGAGTTTGATGGTGGCGTTGAATAGTTTTTGGGAGGATTGGATGGTGAGTTGGGAAGTGGTGGGGTTGGGGAAGACGTTGTATTTGGAATTATATATATTGGCTATTCCGATAGTACCCACATCTGCAATATTCGATTTGGAAGAACTGTACGAATCTGTTTTCTGCGAAGGAGTGCAGCCCTGTGCATTAACTACTTCTATCTGGTAATATAAATTTCCTGAAGGTGGGTTTATGTCAGTATATGAATTCAGATTACTGGCAATCGTTGTAAGCAAACTCATATTTGTACTACTTGAACCACGATAAATATTATAGGACGAAAATTGTATTCCTTCGTAGTGCGACCATATCAAATTCCAATTTGTCCCTTGACCTTTATTAATAGTTAAATGTATGGTTTTATGATAATCACTTGGCAAAGTTTTGATACCGCAAGTGTCGATTGCTTGGAGTTTGTAGCGATTGGCTTGCACATTGGGATTACTGGCAGTATCAATAAAAGTAGAAAATGCTGAATAGGGAAGTTTGCCTATCATATTATATTGATTGGCTTGCGATGTTTCTTTTAAAATCACAAAAGAATCAATAGAACCGGCATTTGTCTTTTCCCAAATAATTATATTTTTATTGGTTGTACTATCTACACCTACCAAACAAATTGGGGGTGGTGAAATAAACGAGGCATTCAGTGAGAAAGTATCCGACCATACTTGGCAACCATTGCTATCACTAACATTTACAACGTAGGTACCAGAGTTTGAAACATAAGTATGATAGGTTTGCGAACCCGTATTCCAATTATAAGTATTATATATATTGTTCACATATAATTCAACTGAACCACCAGTACAGAAAACCAAACTACCATTGTGAGCTATAATGGGTTTTGTAGCAGATGGATAAAAACTAACGGTAACAGGAGGTGAAGTTAGGGAACAATTATTATCAGTAACGGTTACTGAATATTGTCCAGCAGTTTTAAGGTAAATAAAGCTATCTGTAGCTCCTACAATTTTATTCGCATTAAAATACCACTGATATGAATAAGTTGAAGCAGAAACACACGATAAATATATAGAATCGCCAACACACTTTTTGGCAATATTGCTTTGTATAATTTGTGCGGTGTGCGTGCATCCGCCTGAACAAAGTATCCATCCTTGTTTGTATAAAGTATCCGTACATCCTGTTGCATTGTTTTGTGCAATTAATGTGACATCATAAGTTCCATTTGCTTGGTAGGTATGCTTGGGCGGATTGGTTCCATTATAATAAGTTCCATCACCATAAAGCCAAGTAAATGTATAGTTATTTTTATTGGGCGTGGTATTCAAAAACAATACATCAAAAGGTGGCGTGGTAAATACCTGTGTGTTCTGAGTAAACGATAAACTGAAATTTGTATTTTGAATAATTAAATGTAGCGTAACAATGCTATCGCAGCCCACCGCGTTTGCTAAAGTATCATAATAAGTACCCGATGCAGCAATGGTACTACCTTTAAATGAATAGCTTCCACATGCAGTATCATATATAACAATCCCGGAACTGCTGTTGATGGTAAGATTCAAAGTTATAATACTATCACAACCCACTGCATTTGTTAAGGTATCATAATAAACCCCTGAAGTTGTGAGTTTGTTTCCATTAAATGTATATTTATCGCACGAGGTTTTATTGATAGTATGATAAGTACTGTTTTTAATAGTTAGGTTTAAAGTGATGATGCTATCGCAACCCATTGTGTTTTTTAAGGTGTCATAATAAAATCCTGACGAGGCATAAACATTTCCTTTATATATAATGCTGTTGCAGGCAGTTTGGATTAAAGTTTTGGTTAGACTATTCTTGATGGTAAGTATGAGAGTAACTATACTGTCACAGCCCCCTATATTGGTGAGCGTGTCCAAATAAACTCCACTCTTAGTAATAGTATTCCCATTAAAAGAATAACTGTTGCATGATGTATCAACTATATCAATACCTGAGCCTTCAACAAAGACACTATCGCTATAACTACAACCACTGTTTAGACCAACGGTTACTTTATACCAGCCCCTATTCTTTGCATATATTTTTTGGGTCATTTCACCAGTATTCCAATTATAAGATTTGAAGCCGCTTCCAGCATCTAATAGTGCACTATCTCCACATGATTTTAGTAATATTGAATCATTTAATGAGTCCTTATATTGGTATTCGTATGCTCCAATATCTATGAAGCAAGATGTAATTCGCTTATTCCCTATTATATCAATTGCAGAGTAAGTACCTATTGAATCTCCTTTATTAATGCATGGCGAAACAAACTGTAATGCCCAATTTGCCACTGCTCCATTGTAAGATGTGCCGCTGCTATCGGAGGGTGCTACGAATTGGGGATTTGAATCTAGATTATTCTTATATGTCCCTGAGTAACTCCAACCATTTAAATCAAATGCAGATGAATTTCCTTGAATGTTGCAATAATAAAAATCTGGGTCACAGTCATCAGTATTTAAATAAACTTGAGAACCCGAACTACTAGCCGTGTTTCCCCATAAAATTGAATTACGGAAAATAGGATTAGTGTTGCTTACACAGTAAAGTGCCCCACCATAAGTGGCGGAATTATTCGTTATCGTATTATTAGTAAACGTCCCATCAAAATATGGAAAGGTAGCTATACCTCCACCAGCAGTTGCAGAATTATTTGAGATTAAATTATTGTTTATTCTGGAATTAGTTGAAGTACTTGTACTGCCAATTCCACCTCCATAAGTAGCACTATTATTAGCAATGAAATTACTTAATATTTTGAAGTTACTTCCAGTAGAATAAATACCACCACCTACATAACCTCCGTAATTATTTGTAATTAAATTACCACTAATTACGGGATAGCCTGTGACATAAATTCCTCCCCCTCCATTTCCACTATATACATTGTTATTAGAAATGACATTGTTGAGTACAGTTGAGCTACCATATGCTGCGATACCGCCTCCAGTGGCTTGTGCAAAATTGTTAGATATGAAATTATTGGATATCGTTCCACCATCGCAATAGATGCCCCCCCCCCTCCAATACCTCCTGAAAGACATTTGTTGTTAATAATAGTATTATTTGATACTATTTGACTGCCTTCGCTATAAATTCCTCCTCCTCCTCCATTTGCCACACAATTTGATATGTGACAATTGGATATTATAACTTTTGAAGCAGTAATATAAAATGCTCCTCCATTATCATATGGATTTGCTGTTGCTGTTTTCCCATATTGGATATTGCAAAATATAAATTTGGATGTATCTGTTTTTGCATTAGTATTTATTAGTTGTATTCCACCAGACCAACCTTTAGAAGTATCTGAAGCAGTAAAAAAAATTGAATCTGTTTTGGTCCCAATGGCAGTTATTCGACCTTTTACAATAAATTTATAGTACCCCTTAAATATGACTTTGACGCTTGGTTCTATTGAAAGAGTTGAGTCAGCGAGTACCTGTATGTTGCCATTTATCAAATAAGGAGAGCCCGATTTAGTCCAAGTGCCACTGACATTCCCATTTGATATACTTGTTTGCCCAAAAGACTTAAATGCCAAAAGGACTATGATTAGAGTGTATAATTGTTTCATATATAGTCTTGAAATTGAAGTACAAACGTAGTTTATTTTGGGGAATAAATAATGATACTTTTATAGGCACATTACTATAATAAGCGTCATATATAATTGCGTATAAATTGATACAATTCTCATACCTTTGCAAAAAAAATCAGGTATGAAAAAATTAACAATTATTAACCCAAAGAAGATAGAGAGGCAAATTGATCAATTGATTGATAGCGAC
>JANYDJ010000244.1 GCA_025363675.1 Flavobacteriaceae bacterium
CCAAAATCCCATTTCCAACTTATCACATTGCCTGAGCTACTATCTAAGAAGTGGAACTTGGGAATTTCTACAGTAGGGTCCCATCCAAAGTTTGCTTTTACACTATCAATAGTAATAGTACCAAAAGTATCATCGGGGCATAAGAATGTATCTGGAGCAAAGAAAATAGTATACTTACCTGCTTTTGTAAACACATGCCAAGTAGTATCGTCGGTTACTTTGTGTACTTTAGTAGAATCTTTATATCTCATACTTGTATCAAACACTGTTGGAGTTCCGTCCCCAAAGTTATATCGCAAGAATAACAATTCTGTATCACTCATATTTATGAATGGAACTTTATCGCCCACACATGCAACTGGTTGGTTAAAGAACCTAGCTTGTGGTGTTCTCAATACATATACAATAATAGGTTTTTGGAATCCATTTGTGGTATCTGGATAAGTCGCTTCGCATATTCGGTTGGTACCTGTGGTAGGGTCATATATCGCACCAGAAGAGGTAATAGTTATATGATATACACCAGGCTCGGTAAACACGTGTGTAAAGTTAGAATCACTTTGGGTAGCTTCTGAAATGGTTTTGAAAGTACCATTAGGTTGTTTTTGATTGAAACGCCAGATAAAGTTTTTCGATATGGTATCGGATAAGTTATCAAATGTTGCTGAGAAAGGAGCACAACCCATGGTGTCAGTTAATAGCACACATTTGGGTAGCGGGCCAATCACTCTCACTTGTTTTGAAATAGTGTCCCAACATCCAGTAGTTGATCGAACTATGAGTTTGACCGTAAACAATCCATTGGTGCTATATTGATGCGTAGGGTTTTGCAGAATACTTGGGTTGGTATTGTCTCCAAAAGTCCAGAACCAAGAAACTATTACATCTTTACATAAACCTCTGCTTTTACAAGGACCCCATGTATAAGAAAGATCGAGGAAGTTAATTAATTGACCGCAATACAAGGTGTCACGCGAGGTTTTAAAATTGGCAGTAACATCGTTTACGAATATATTTTGGTGGATGGTATCTCTACAACCCAATGAGTCTTTGGTTACCAACCGCACATCAAATATTCCTGTATCAGAGAAGGTATGATATGCTGTATCGGCTTTTGAAGATGGGTTAATAGGGTCGCCGAATAACCAAAGGAAAGTTTCGTAGCCACCAGCGGGCTTAGGTCGGGAACCGGCAAGGGTAGGGTCGCCCCAATAGTCTACCTCATTCCATTCAAAGTATGAGAACGGAGGACCGAGTGGATCCCAATAACGAATGAAATGTGTAAATTGTGTGGCACTACGAGTGTTACATATAATTGTATCATCGGTATATAGTTCAGCAAAGTTGCCAATCAGTATTCTACCATTCTTTCGCACTGAGTTATAACAGCTGTCAGTATTTGTCATAGTAACAGACAGATAATATACGCCTCGTCTGGGGTATTGATGGTACATTGTCGGCACAATGGTATCGGGGAGTATGGATGAAATATCAGTAGAGGTAAATCCACCCTGCTTATCAAATTCGTATCGGATACGTTTATAAGGTTTTCTCGAAATAGTATCTGAAGTTACAGTTCCATCGCCCCAATTCCAGGCTATAGACACTATACTGTCTTGTGTTGTATCAACCATGTGTACCATTACATACGACCAAACACAATCGTAATTTCCACTGATATTCTGGTTGGTATAGAACAATGCATTATTGGGTACAAATCTTAAACGGTGGTGGAACCAGAAAGTATCTGAACACCAACGGCGAATTGTAGAATCATATTCACCCTTTCTATTTTGAATAGCAAAACCTAAGGTTACCCATCCATTAGAATCGCACACATTGGGCGTATAGAATCTTTTGTATTGTGTGGGCCATGGCGGCAATGGGCTCCATGGTGGAATATTAAATGCCGATTGGGGTGTCCAGCACAGCGGATCTGCGGGGTAAGCACAACAATTGGAGTCGAAACAAATGGAAACAAACTGCTGGGTACAACCAGGTTTCGATTTGTCCCATTTAAAGGTAATATTATAAGGTGGAGGTGATACTGTATAACAGTTCTTGCCCTCTGTTTTTAAATAGCTTGCATCGGGGTTCATTAACGCGAAAGGCACTTGTGCCATGCTGTTACATTCTACTGCATAAGCCATATTGATATTGGTATCATATTTATACCATTCACCTTTCATCACAAATTTTGGGGTATGGCAACGCTCTTTGGCATGCGTAGTATCATATTTGTGTTGAGGTGTCCAGTCATAACTAAAGTTTGTATTGCGTGCAGTCCAAGTGGTGTCAATCCCTACTATTGTTGAATCGCAATTTTTGTGACGATAATATATACGATAGTTTATAAAGGTATCGGTTTTGGTTTGGTCCACCGCATTCTTTTTAGTTACCGTATTCACATATACAAACGCATCGACCAGGAATGGCATCGGTATTCCTACAAAACAAGTACTGGTTGTATCATACTTCTGCGTATTGCCATCGTAGTGATAGGTTAAAGTATCTTTTAAATTTGCCCATGCACAGATAGCCGTATCATTAAGTGATAGTTTGTTTCCTTTATCGTCGAAATCCCAATAAAACTGTATATGTATGGCATCACAAATTTGTGAGTGGTTTGGGAAATGCACGGTATTAATTACATGGCATTGGTGCCTTTCTGTATCCGCAATTTCACCAGGTGGTTTTTCAATGGTAGCACCAGGACCATAAAGCATCATACTATCTACACTATCCACTTTTTGACAAGGTGGTTGCCACACTAACATGATTACTTTTTTAGGACCGCAACTTGGGTACACGTGAGATGGTTGCCAAGTACCTGAGTCCACATTATTCGGAGGTGGGTGCAAGTAAAACCAATACACTTGTTGTTGACCAGGAATTGGTGTAAATAAAGGCGTACTATTAAACTCTAATAAGTGACCACCGAAACACATGGTATCATCTTTTACCGTGGGGTCGAGGGCTAAGTTAATATTATCGCCTGCATAAGGATTCGTAAATTGATCTATACATCCAAACCTAGACTTAATTCGCAGCACAGCAGCAAATGGCCCAGACTTGTAATAGGTGTGAGTGAAGGTATTCCAAAATTTCGCTTTTTCTGGCCCTGTTGGGGGGGAGCTAGATTTGAAGGTAGTGCCATCACCAAAATCCCATTCAAAATATTCTATATTACTTGGTTTAATACTCGATCCGTTTTTAAACACCACCGGCGTTGAATCGCACTTTACCACATATTGTGTAGTAAACCGTGCCCCTATCTTGTCCAGCACCAGAAAGTCGGAGTCGAGTTTGTACTCTGCTATACAACCGTTGGTATCTGTAATAATTAATTTGGGTGAACGCCAGCGACCAACAGAATCTTGATAGGTGTGGCACACATATTTATTGTTGACCCAGTCCGATCCTGTTGAGTCGTATGAACCATCGTCCCACAGAATAACACGGCGAATAATTTTGGCGTTGGTCACCGAATCGGGCAATGATAAATCTGTTAAACAAAAGTTATTACCCTCATAACACTGCGTATCCCTAACATGCCCATTGCTAAGCTTGTAGCCAGGCCTTGGTTTGGGGAATACAGTAATGATTGGCATGGTACTACCGGTTACACAACTATCCCCATTGTTTAAATACACGATAAGCTTTGGCGAATAAATGCCAGGCTTGGTGTATTGGTAATTTGGATTGTCTTGGCTGTTGGAAGATCCATCGCCGAAATACCAACGATAACCTTTAATGTTGGAGTTTTGAGCTTTGGTAGGGCTTGGTGTAAAAGTAAGCTGGTCTCCCAAGCAAACTTTCACCTTGTCCACCGAAAAGCTACAGGTAATTTGAGCCTGTGCATTCCATCCGAGTAAGATGAAAGCAAAAAGCAGGGTGAGTTTTGATTTTATATGTCGCATAATGATAATTGTTGGCGAAATTAGTGGTTTTGATTTTATTGTAATAATTTATTTTTTTAACATAATGGGCATCTTCACCGGTTTCTCTGGTTGTGCAAATTGTTCAAACTGATATATTAATTGCATAGTATAGGTTCCTTCGGGCATGGGGGTATTTTTGTAATTGCCATCCCATGATTCCATTGGTGAAAAACTCTCAAATACAGTTTGTCCTCTTATATCAATAATTTCTAGATGATAAAACTTTAAGGGGGTCGATCTGAAATCTACCTCAAACTTATCATTCATACCATCATTATTGGGTGTAAATGTATTGGGCGTATAGGGCTGAACTATGTCCGATTTCATCGGTATTTCTTTGGAGAGATTACAATACGAACTTGTTGAAAACTTTGCATTCATCATCTCAACATCTGAGAAGGTATGCTTCCATTCTTTTTTATTTATTACTTCCGATTGACCATCTGCAAATTGAACATTCAGTTCTAAATTGCTAGGGTTGGTGATTTTATATAATACAGTTGTTGAATTTAAAAATGTAGCATCCACATTAAAAAATGGCTTCTTAACGGTCACCATTTCGTTCGCTCCTTTAATACTTACTATATATTTTCCCTCTTTACTATAACTGTGTTTTGCTTGCGAACCATTCGCTGGTTCCACCTGTCCATCACCCCAATTGATTAAGCAGCCTTGACAGTTTTGCAAAGTAGCGGTTGTAGCTTGGTCGGGGCAAAGCGTATGGTCTGATAATTCAATTTTGGCGGGTGCTGCTAGGGCTGTGGTATTATACTTTTTAACTGGCGGGTTTGAAGTATTATTGGTAGCATTAGCTACGGCTCCTATATCGCCTCTTATTTCATTTTTGGGTGTTATCGACATTGCAGGGGGATCTACATCTAATCCTTGTGCATTATCGGGCAATACTTCATTGCTAGGGTTCAAGTTGTTTTTATTCTCAGAATTTTGTTGTGCAATATTGGTTGAGGTAGAATGTGTAGTATTGGCCTCTACTTTACTATCTGTATTATTTTTAGCAGCTTGCTGTGCAGTTTGTGTTGTAGGATTTGGTTGTACTGAATCTGATTGGTTATTATATATAACTGTAGCAGTTACCACACTACCTGTTATCAAAATTCCTGCTACCCATTTTAGCAAAAGCTTGCCTCCTATTTTGGCGGCAGTGCTAGTACCCAAACCAGATGATACACCAGCCCAAGCTGCGGGCGGTGGTGTAGGTGCAAAGTTTTGCATCTGGTCTTTTATATGTTGTTCAAAATTGTTCATTGTTGGCAATTTCTGTGTTAGTTAGTTTTTGTTGCATGAGTTGTCTGGCCCTAGCTAGTTGCGATTTGGAGGTTCCTTCGGTCACTTCAAGCATTTTCGATATTTCTTGGTGGCTGTATCCTTCTATAATAAATAAATTAAAAACGGTACGGCATCCAGCTGGCAATGTATTGATGAGTGCAAGTATTTGTTTTTGATCCATTTTAGTGTCGAAGTTGAAATCGTAAGGAGCTTGTTCTGCATTTTCTAAAGACTCTGTTTTAAAGAGAATCTTTTTGTGGCGAACCTGCTCCAAAGCATGGTTTACAAAAATGCGTTTGAGCCAACCTTCTAATGAACCTTCATTTCTAAAAACGCTTAAATTAGCAAAAGCTTTTATGAATCCTTCCTGTAACCAATCTTTCGCTTCTTCATTGTTATCGGCATACCGCAGGCATATACCATACATAACCGGGGCAAACATGTCATAGAACTTTTTGTGAGCCCGTTGGTCTCCTTTAGCACAAGTATCCAGCAAGTGTTTCTGCTGCTCATAATCTACCGTTGTGCTATAATTTCCCATCCGAACTGAGTCACTTTAATTGTTTAGATGCAAAAGTCGTGGAGGGGGTTGGAATGGCAAGAAAAAAAATTGGATTCAGGATTCGGGATTTGGGGGCTCACGCCTGATTTTGTCTGAATCACGGATTTGCAATGATTTCAATGATTTCACAGTTTACTAACGTTTGATTACAGTTACGAAACTGCTCGTGGTAGTGTCTTGCGACCAACCACAAATATCACTTACGTTATCTCCTAAATCAAAGTAATACTTCTCTTTGCTTTCCCCCAAGGCTTTGATTTTTTTTGAGGTAGCAAGAAAATCCTTTTTTATATAATGCTTAAATTCTCAGCAATTATTCCATACTTATCCGATTTATTTATATAGAAATTTTTACTCATTTTTTAAAACATCTGAATTCTTTTTCTCACCCATACATAAATATATAGCATTTGTAAAATGTTAACTGAGATTTGTAGCAAGCTCATCAGTTACTTTTTGCGATTCACATGTATATTTATCCAATATTTCTTTTTTTATTTTTAACAAATGTGATTTAACGCTTTTATCATAACAAATAATACTTCCCTTTAATATTTCAGAAGCTCCATTTATATTACTCAATTTATGCGACATCAAACCGCAGATCATGCTTTTGGCAAATGCGATGGTAAGCTTGTTTGCTTTTAACTGGTTTGCGAGTTGTTGCTCCGTTCTTGGCATTTGTATCAAGTAGTTTTTAAACCTGTAAATTGCACAAACTCCTTTCCAAAAAAATTATAGAGCTGTTATTAAAAGTTATATAATTCACACCTAATTGGGTTCTTAATTCGGTTCCCGCCGCTAATAGGATTTTGCGGAATCTATGGTGCGAAAAGAGTGAATTCCACAATTCGGTATTTTTTTTCGTGCCGACGAACGTAATTCATAATTTTTCACCGATTTTTGCCCCAAAATACAATAGCTGCTTATGGCCTTATATAGATTTACTGTTACATTTGAAGATTATGACGACATTACACGTGTTATAGATATACAATCTTCTCAGTCGTTTTTAGAATTGCATAAGGCTATTCTCGACGCTATTAAGTTTGACCAAAAGCACATGGCGTCGTTCTACTTAAGTAATGATCAATGGCATAAGGGTGATGAAATTACGCTGGAAAATATGCTCACAAAAGCAGAGTTGAAAAATCCAGATGTGAAGAAAATTCCTACCATGAAAAAGTCCTTTCTCAATGATTTTATTGAAGACCCGCATCAGAAATTTTTGTACGTTTACGATTTCCTAGAGATGTGGAGTTTTCATGTAGAGCTTACAGGGATAATTATGAAAGAAGATCCAAAAACCACCTACCCTGTGTTGGTTAAAAGTGAAGGTGTTGCTCCCAAACAATACTCCGACAAAAAATTTGTAGTAGTGGAAGATGAGGAATTTGAAGATTTGAAAGAGGGTTTTTTGGGTGAGCATTTAGATGTGGGCGAAGGAGTGGATGGTGATACCTTGGTTGATGGTGAAGAAGAAACCGAAGATTCCGAATTAGGTGTTGACGAGCAGGGGATTGATGATAGTATTTAATGATTGAATGATGTAATGAGATATGATTTATTGGTACATCTAAAATCAGAAATCATTATCCCTTGTTCATAAATCAATTAATATTTTAAATTTTTGAAAAACCTTATTGTAATAGCTGGCCCCACTGCTAGTGGTAAAACCACTTTGGCAGAAGAGATAGCCTTAGCTTATCGGTGCCCAATTATATCAGCAGATAGCAGACAGTTTTATAAAGAAATTCCTATTGGCACAGCCCAGCCCAGCAAAGAAAGTCTCCAAAAAATAGACTATCATTTTGTTGCTCACATGGGCCTGCAAGAAGAACTAAATGCCGGGCAATTTGAAAGAGAAGCTGGCAAAAAACTGATACATTTATTTGAAGAGCACAATTTGGCAATTGTATGCGGCGGTTCTGGATTATATATAAAAGCACTGTTGGATGGGCTTGATTCTTTTCCAGAAAAAGATGAAGTATTTAGAAATTCATTGATTCAATTATATCAAAACCAAGGTTTACAAGCATTAATTGAGCGACTACCGAAAACGATATATGATACTTTAAACGAAAGCGATAAGATGAATCCGCAAAGATTGATGCGGCATATCGAGATTGCTGAATTGCCCCAAACAATTTTGCCCGATGATAGGCCAAACCCTTGGCTTGTTTATAAACACAGCGTCAATATTATATATACCGCTTTAAGTCCCGACAGAGAAATGCTATACCAAAATATTGACAAACGTGTAGACCAAATGATGCAGGATGGATTTGAAAATGAAGTGCGACAAATACCTTTGGAACTAAAGTCTATAAATGCATTAAAAACGGTAGGCTATAAAGAATTGTTTGAATATATGGATGGGCATATCCAATTGCAAACTGCTATTACCCAAATAAAGCAACACACCCGCAACTATGCCAAGAAACAGCTGACCTGGCTAAGGCGAGAAAAAAATATTCAGTGGTTTGATAACAATAACTTCAGTAACTATCAAGATTTTTTGAAACAAAATATAAAATAAGAACGATTGCAATAGGGAACAAAAAATCCTTTTAATTTGCAGCACCAATAATGGACTTAACAGTATTCACTAATACCGACAACTTGCTCACGCTGCTTACCTTAACGGGTATGGAAATTATACTAGGCGTGGACAATGTTATATTTGTATCAATTGTAACAAGCAGGCTTCCGTTGCACCAACAAGCAAAAGGACGTGCCATCGGACTTTCTTTGGCTTTAATTATTCGAGTAATCTTGCTGGCTTTTATAAGCTATTTAGCAGGGATGACCGCCGAGATTTTTAAAGTGTCCGATTTTAGCTTTAGTGCAAGAGACCTTATTTTACTTGGAGGTGGTTTGTTTCTTATATATAAAACCACAATGGAAATATACAATAAATTGGAGGGCGAAGATGAAATGCCCGACAGCAATGCCAAAAATGTATTCTCAGCAATTGTATTGCAAGTGATAATTATCGATATCGTATTTTCTTTCGACTCCATTGTAACCGCCATTGGCCTTTCTAGAGTGATAGAAATTATGATTGCAGCTGTGGTGATATCCATGCTTATCATGCTTGCATTTTCAGGAATCGTAAGCAAATTTATCAATCGTCATCCCAGTATGAAAATGTTGGCACTTTCGTTTCTGTTAATCATTGGCTTTATGTTGGTAATGGAAGGTTTCCACAAAGAAGTAGAAAAGGGATATATATATTTTGCTATGGCATTTTCATTGGCTGTAGAAACGCTCAATATTATTACGCGTAAAAAGAGCAAACCAGTAAAATTTAAAAATAATCTCAATCCGTAAGAACATATTTAGTAATCGTTTGTATATAATAGTACCCTTCGACTCCGCTCAGGGTAATAATTGAAAATATAAAATAGTAATTAATAAATAAAAAATATCACTTATGTCAATAGTAGGAAAAAAAGCCCCCCATTTTATCGCTGATGCCGTGCAGGGCGGCGACTTTATCGAAAATTTTTCATTAGATCAATACCTAGGCGAAAAGCATGTGGTATTTTTCTTTTATCCGTTAGATTTTACTTTTGTGTGCCCCACAGAATTGCATGCTTTCCAAAACAAATTAAGTGAGTTTGAAAAACGAAATGTAGCCGTAGTAGGCTGTTCGGTCGATTCAAAATTCAGTCACTGGGCTTGGTTGAACACACCCAAAAATGATGGCGGTATCCAAGGTGTTACCTATCCATTAGTTGCTGATATAAATAAAACCATTACTAGCAACTATGGTATACTTGCCGGTCATTATGATTATGATGATGATGGCAACCAAGTTTGGGTAGGCGATTTAGGCCACGATGCTGTTGCCTATCGTGGTTTGTTTTTAATAGACAAAGATGGTGTTGTTCGCCATGCTGTTATTAACGACCTTCCCCTCGGCCGCAGTATCGATGAAACCTTGCGTATGGTTGATGCTCTTCAGTTCAACGAAACCAATGGCGAAGTATGCCCCGCAGACTGGAGCCAAGGCAAAGACGGATTGGTTGACAATGCCGAAGGAATTGCCAGTTATTTAACAACACATTAATTTTTGTATATACCCGTGGTTGGCGATGGTTCGACTACGCTCACCACCGCATTAGCTGCCTTTGGTTGGTGTTGTCATCAACCAAAGGACTTTTACAAAAACCCACGCAGAGAGATTTGTGTGGGTTTTTTATTTATATTTGTTACCAGTATGAAAAAAAAAATATTGCTGAATTGTATCTCTCTTTCTGTTTTATTAGTTGTTATGAGTTGTGATAATAAGACTCCTAAACACGATGGAAGGAATGAAGAAAAAGTAAACCCAGATAGTGCATTATATCATTATGTATTAAAGATATTTCATCATATTCCCAATGGTAATACTTTAGATAATTTTTTACAAGAGCAAAGAACACCTCATAAAGAAATTATTATATATCCAAGAAAATACAAACTGAGAAGTTATAGTTGGGGAGATGGCCAAACATACAGACCGTTTGCTGTTGAAGTAAAAGATAGTAATGGAAAAGTAATAGACTATTTCGCATTTGCAGATGAGAAATTCTATATGAATAAATATGATACTGTTAATGTGCCTCACCGAAATTCAATACCAAATGAAAAAGTCTCTCTAAAAAAAGACAGAAACGTTCGAAAATCCGATTCTTCATTTCTTACCCTTTCAAAAGAAATAAATAAACTTATAAATATACTTGGATATAATAATAACGAACATGCTATAAGAATATTGATTGATGCAATGTTCAATGACTTACTAAGATTTCAAAAACTAAATTCATCACATGGAATGATTGACTTTCAGATTGAGAGATATAAACGAATCAACAAAAACCATATTTTAGACAGTACCATAAAAGAATTAGAATTATTACAAGGAATTAGTTTTGAGCCTTGGCCTTTTATTTTCAAATGTAGGGAAGGAAGCGAAGGGTATTGGGTATTATATGTTAGAAAAAAACCAAACGAAAGTTTCTATATTGAGCCTAAGTTTTTCGGCAGTCAATTATATTGGAATATGTATTGGTAATACACACCAATCATATTAATCAAAAAACCATCGATTCAGATAGTGAGGGCAGCAGAGGCAGCCTACTCCAGTTTCTTGTTGGTGACAACACCAACAAGAGGCATATTCTACCTAAATTATCAATTATTTCATTTTCAAATGTAAAGAAGGAAGTCATGGATATTGGTTATTATACTTAAAACATAAATCTAACGACACTTTTTATATCGAACCTGTGTTTTTCGGCAGTCAATAGACATCTTTCATAATTACGCCGTCATTGCGAGGAGGCTTCCGACGAAGCAATCTCCACCCCAGGATTATACTTCGAGGGAGATTGCTTCGTCGCCCATTGCACAGACATGCCCACCGCTTCTCGCAATAACGGCATG
>JANYDJ010000277.1 GCA_025363675.1 Flavobacteriaceae bacterium
CCAAAATAGTTTGCAATTCTCTCGCACTCCAACATTCAACACCATTATGTATATAACATGCCTGTTCGAATTGGATAAATAATTCTTGTATAAGTTCCTGTTTCATCGTTGTATTTTTTTAACTAATGCAAACTTACAATTATTATAATTGAAGTTATCCCAAACATATCCAAGAAAAATCCACTAAGAAGAAAAAAGTCTTATATCAACTATTTAGTAAATGTAATAGTGCCATTACCGCTAGTAACAGTTAGTCCACTCCCGCTGCAGGATAAAGTTATATCAGCGTCACTTGGCTTCGGAGGTCTGGTATCTGGATAACCCGTGCATTTAACATAGGGCTGCTGTGCATCATATTTAATTGAACAGGTAGTTCCGCTCATAGAATAAGAAAAAGTAAATACCATGGGCGTGCAAATTCCCTGACAATCTTTATTAGAAAAAGAGCCTTTTTTATCACTTCCAAATTTCCAAATAACACCATGTGGGTCGCCACAAGCGGGGCTATACCAAGTTCCTTCAGGACAATCGCCCGAACCACCACCGCTACTATTACTTGCATCTGGCCAATGTCCATTTTTACCTGAATATTTCCCACTACATTCTGTAGATGCTTTAAATTTTAATTCCTCATCTTTACAACGGTATGTATATCCTAAACTTTTTGAACTCTTATCTGGCCAATAATAACCTGTCCAAGTTTCGATATTTGAATTATATTTATATTTAAATTCTGTATTGGGGGTATATAATCCGTCGTCAACAATTATAGTATAATAATCAGGAGGGAAAGTTCCAAGAGAATAGGTGTGTTTAATTTCAAGTACTCCTTTTTTACATTTTTTGCACGACATAACTAGGAAGGTTAGTGTGATACACAATAGTATTTTTGTGGCTTTTGGCATTTCTATTAATATAATTAAATCCTAGTCATCTGGCTTTTCGGTTACGCCCCGTTATTTTAAAATGGTTGCTGGTCTCCATTGGTATTATATAATAGAAATAATTTTTACAGAAAAAGAGAAGTCAAAGAATAGTATAAGTTCAATAGGTATAACTTATATTATAAATTAGTGCATCTTTATCTAAAACTTCTCACGCCTACCATAAGAACAATGACAGAAGGGAAACTTTAGGGCAAAAATAAGGGATATTATTGATGTAATAGTATTTTATCAGGTCTGTGGATAGATTTGCCAACCTTGCTTTCGTTGTTAGCAAAAAATAAATCTTGTGACAGGCATTGTTTTACACCCCCGTATAATTAAACGGTGTAATACTTTTCAATTCAGCTTTTATCATATCACTCACTTCCAATCCATCAATAAATATGGCTAATGATTGCTGCGTAATTTTTTCATTCGTACGTGTTAGTGCTTTCAATGCTTCATAAGGTTTGGGGTAGCCTTCTCTACGCAAAATAGTTTGTATAGCTTCGGCAACAACGGCCCAATTATTATCCAAATCCTCGTGTATTTTATCTTTGTTTATAATAAGTTTATCCAAACCTCTTATAATACTTTTTAGTGCAATTACACTATGAGCAATAGGAACTCCAATGTTTCTTAAAACTGTCGAGTCTGTTAAATCCCTTTGTAGGCGTGACACGGGCAGCTTGCGGGTAAGGAACTCAAACATACTATTGGCCATTCCCAAATTGCCTTCTGCATTTTCAAAATCGATAGGATTTACTTTGTGGGGCATAGCCGATGAACCTACTTCGCCTTCTTTTAATTTCTGCTTAAAATATTCCGATGATATATATAACCATATATCCTGACACAAATCTATATATATAATATTGATGCGTTTGATATTGTCGAATATGGCTCCAAGATAATCATAATGCTCAATTTGTGTGGTGTGCTGCATTCTTTTTAGGCCAAGGCTTTCTACAAAATTATTGGCAAATTTCACCCAATCATTTTTGGGATAAGCTATATAATGTGCATTCAAATTTCCTGTTGCTCCGCCAAATTTTGCAGGGTAGGGAATTTGTTTTAATAATGCCAATTGGTTTTCCAATCGCTCTATATATACTAAAAATTCTTTACCCAGTTTTGTGGGCGACGCTGGTTGCCCGTGTGTGCGGGCAAGCATAGGGATATCAGCCCATTCGTGAGCAAATGATTTCAGTTTTTGTATAACTTCTGTTAATGGTTTGCTCCAACATTCATATATACCTTCTTTCAAACTTAAAGGTATTGCAGTATTATTCACATCCTGACTTGTCAACCCAAAATGTATAAATTCTGATATATTGAATAAGCCAATTTTTTCTACTACTTCTTTTATATAATACTCCACTGCTTTCACATCGTGGTTGGTGGTTTTTTCTATATCCTTTATTCTACCCGCTGCAGCCTCATCAAAATTATTATATATATTTCTGAGAGCTGTTTTTTGTTCGTTACTAATCTTATTATATAATTGTTCAATTCCACTATCAGTCAATGCAAGCAAGTATTCTATTTCAATTTGCACGCGGTATTTTATCAAAGCATATTCGCTAAAATAATTTGCAAGTTGCTCGGTTTGTTTGCGGTAACGCCCATCAACAGGGCTAATGGCGGTAAGTGGATTTAATTGCATTTGTTATATATAATATTATTTGGTCATTAGTTCTTCAACATTCATTATAATACTTTTTACTTCTGCATCTGTAGCAGAAGCAATTTTTTTCGCTTCTTGCAAATGTATTTCTACAAAAGTTTTGTCTTTCAAGTCTTTTGCATTGATACGTACATTTAAGTACGCACCCTCTACAGCAGTGCGGATACACAAAGCCCCAACAGCGGCATCTGTAATAGAATTTGGATTTCCTTTCTCAACCATCGCCTTAATTAATTCCAAACTTTCATGGGCTAATTTCATTACTTTTAATGGAACTTCCACAGCATATTTTGTGGCATTTTGTATAGCTTCTGTTCGTGCCTTTTTTTCTTCATCCGTAGTTTTTGGCAATCCAAATGCATCCATAATTTTGGTGAACGCAGCCGTATCTTCATCAACGGCTAATAATAATTTATCTTTTAGTTTTTGACCTTTATCTGCATATTCCGAAAAATATAATGTTTGGTCTTCCCAGCCACGTTTGGCCGCACTTAAGTTTGCCACCATTGTGCCTAGTGATATGCCCAAAGCACCACAGTATGCAGAGATAGAACCTCCACCAGGAGCAGTACTTTCGCTTGCAGTTTCGTTGGCGAATTCACGCAAATCCATCTTCACCAATTTGGCCAATCCATTATCTCTAAGTTTATATTCAATAATCTTTTTATCAGGATCGAACGGGCCAAGTTCATCAAGCCCCATCGATTTTACAGCGATATGTATCAGTTCTTCTTCGCTTACACCTATTGATCTTTTTTGCCTAGTGAGGTAATGGCGGCCCGCATCCAACAAAGCTTGCAAAGGAATTAATCCCACAAGTTCGCTACCAGTTACCCGCAATCCGCGGTCCTGAGCCGATTTGCAACACGCATCAAAGGCTTGGTGTACGGAAGTTACAGAGAAATTGGTGAGGTTGATAGATACTTGTGCTATATCATATTCTTCAATAAACCAACCAATGGCTTTACACTCTTTTAATATGCCGGGAATACGAATTTCATTACCCTCCGCATCTTTTTCAGCAGGTCCGGTAAAAGGATTTCCGGTCCGTTTCACACGTCCATTTTCTCTGATATCAAATGCAACAGAATTTGCAAGTCTAGTAGATTTTGTATTGAGATTTACATTATAAGCAATCAAAAAATTTCGGGCACCAATTACCGTAGCTCCTTGTTTGGCGGGAAACTCCAAAGGGCCAAAATCTGGTTTCCACTCTGGTAATTTTATTTTTTTTGCGAAACCTTCATACTCGCCTTCTCTAATATGGCTTAAGTTTTTACGGTTATGATTGCTCTGAGCTTCTTCATATAAGTACACCGGGATTTGTAATTCTTTTCCAACTCTTTCCGCAAGTTTTTGAGCATATTTCGCTGTCTCTTCCATCGTAATTCCCGATATGGGAATGAAGGGGCAAACATCCGTAGCTCCCATACGTGGATGTGCTCCGGAATGTGTGCTCATGTCTATAATTTCGCCTGCGGTTTTAATACCACGATATGCTGCTTCTATTACATCTTCGGGGCTTCCCACAAAGGTAACCACGGTGCGGTTGGTAGCTTTGCCGGGGTCCACATCCAGTAACTTTACACCTTCTACAGACTCAATGGCATCAGTAATTTGCTTGATTTTTGCGAGGTCATTTCCCTCCGAAAAATTGGGTACACATTCTATCAGTTTCATACTTTGGTATTATGTGTGGCAAAGTTAAGGTTCAATGATGAAATGGGGACATAAACTATCTTGCGAAACGTATTTAAAACTTGCTGAATTTTCTGTATCATTGCACTATGAAATATGTCTTAGTTTTTTTATCGATATTATATATAAATATTTCCAATGCACAAAAACCCGGAGAATACAGAGGAACTTTGCTGCGTGCCGATGGGAATGATATAGGTTTTGATTTTGATGTGGTGAACAGGGGAGGTAAAACAATTTGGTATATAATAAATGGGGAAGAAAAAATATTGGTAGATGATATAGTTGCCAAGGGCGATTCAGTAGTTGTGAATATGCCAATTTATGAATCTCAGTTTAAAATAAAAATAGTAGACAGCACCAAAATGCACGGTGCATGGGGGAAAGCTACCCGTGGCAAAACTATGATTATGCCATTTGTGGCAAGTGCAAGAGGAGTGTTTACGAGTAATGATAGAAGATTATTATTAAACCAAGGAATTACAGGCACATGGAAAGCAGAATTTACAGAGTCGAATAAGGAAAAATATCCAGCGGTAGGTGTGTTTAATCAATATGGAATATATATAACAGGTACATTCCTTACGCCCACAGGCGATTATAGATATTTGTCAGGAGTGGTTGATAATGAAAAGATATATTTATATTCATTTGATGGTGCACGAGCCTTATTTTTTTATGGCAGGATAAAAGATTCAAATACTATTATAGACGGACATTTTTATTCAGGCGATACTTATACTGAAACCTGGGTTGCTACAAGGGATAACAATGCTTCACCACATCCTGAGCTTTCTGCGGCATTTGTAAAACCCAATGCGGGAAAATTAAATTTTTCGTTTAGAAATATAAATGGAGTTCCAGTTTCAATCACTGATAAACATTATAGAGATCGAGTGGTTATTATACAAATTTTAGGTTCGTGGTGTCCGAATTGTATTGATGAAACGGCATTTTTAACAGAATATTATAATGCCAATAAAAGTAGGGGTGTTGAAGTAATAGGATTGGCTTATGAGTATAGTGCTGATGTGGGTCGCTCTCGCAAAAATTTAAAAAGACTACAAGAAAAACTAAAAGTGCCTTATGAGTTATTGATTACGGGTGTAGCTGTAAGTGATACCATGCGAACAGAAAAAACACTTCCCCAAATTACAAAAATCAAGATGTTTCCTACCACTTTAATAGTTGACAAAAAAGGGAATATCCGAAAAATAGATACAGGCTTCTATGGTCCGGGCACTGGAGAATACTACGAAAAGTACAAAAAAGAGTTTGGAGAACTTGTTGATGGTTTATTAAAAGAATAATTTTTATTTTTTTAATGGAATAAGATATATCTTTGTAGAAATAAAAAATTGTTATGATAATAGAGAGAACAAAAGATGAGGTAATTATCAGACTTTCTGCTAAAATTAACATATCTGAATTACAAGATATGACCGACTATTTAAGATATATTGAGCTTACACAAAAGTCGAAAGCAACCCAAAAGGATGTTGACAAACTTGTATCAGAGATAAAGAACGGAAGATGGTCAAAAACAAAATCTCAAACTGCTAAATGAAAGTTGTTGTTGATACCAACATACTTTTTAGTGCGGTATTGAATACGAATAGTAAGATCGGCAAAATTTTACTTCAGCCCAAGTCAGGTATCACTTTTTTTGCACCTGAGGTTTTGATGTTTGAAATTAAGAAGCATCAAAATAAATTACAGAAATTCACGAATAATTCAAATAAAGAGATTGATGAATTGGTGCGGCTGTTAACTAAACGAATTAAATTTATTCATTTTGAGCTAATCCCAGCAGAGATATTGCAAAAAACAGAAGTTATGCTGCAAAAAATAGATATTGATGATACTGAATTTGTAGCTTTGACGGAGTATGTAAAAGGGCGTTTATGGACCGGCGATAAAAAATTAATTCGTGGTCTTGCATTGCACAACTGGAAAAGGGTTATAACCACAAATGAATTGCATTCAATAAGTATATTTTAATTGTGAATACAACCATTTAACTCAAAAAAGAGTTTGGAGAACTTGTTGATGGTTTATTAAAAGAATAATTTATTTTTGCCCCTATGAAAAAATATATTATAATACTTCCGTTATTGTTTTTCGCTTGTGGCTTGCATGCTCAAATGAAAACAGAAAGCATCTTTGTGTATTTTAAAACAAACAAATCTGACCTTGGTAAAATTGGCAAGCAAAAGCTTGACAGTGTTTGCAAGGTATTTGTGGATCTAAAAATAACAGATATCGATATATATGGTCATACGGATACCAGAGGTGATGATAAGTTAAATAACGACTTGTCTGAGCGAAGAGTGAAAACAGTGGTGGGTTATATTAAATCAAAAGGAGTTGATGCCAAATATATTGAACAGAAAAAAGGTTTTGGTAAAAAATCACCAAAGTATGATAACAATACTGTAATGGGGCGTCGATTAAATCGTCGTGTAGAAATATCATATAAGTATGAAGATAAAAATAGTAAAAAGACAGCAGAGGTTGAGATAGTAAAAGCCATTGTAGAACCTCCTCGTGCCAAAGATACAGTGATAGTGAGCCCTAAGGGCACGGTTATAATGATGAAAGACTGTGCTTTTGCACCAATTGACTATAAGGATGTAAAGTTCGAGTTTAATGAATATTACGATCAAGAATCTATTCAGGCGTCGGGAATTCGTACTATTACAGCCGATGGCAATTGCCTGGAATCAGGCGGTATGGCTTTTATAAAAGCTTTTTATAAAGGCAAAGAAATACAACCCAGCTGCCCCATTGAAATTGCATACCCGGCCAAAAGTATAGATCGCGATTTGCAACTGTACGATGCTGATTCTAATGTTCCTCCAATTAGTACTACTTGGTCACTTAATAATAATACCCCCTTAGAGTTTGACTCAACAGGTATTACTGCACGTAAATTCCCTATTAAAAATACACCAGCTACCTATTATTATAGATATAGTACCACCTATTTGGGTGGTAAAAGCTGTAATAAACTTCAAGGAAAATATATGGTATCTGAAAAACATATTCTTAAGTTTGAAAAAGCTACTTTTAAAATACCCAAATCTGATAAAAATGGTCTGTCTATCTTAATTCAAGGAGGAATGCACAATATACAATCGCAACGTTTGGCTACTAATAAATTTTATTTCCCTGCGAAGTGTTTAGATATTGACAAAGTAACCGCCATATATTATAAAGATGGCGTAAAAATGACCTGCACAAAAACTTTGAAAGAGCTTAAATATGTAAAGTGGAGAAAAATGTACAAGTTTAAAAAGAAGTGGTTTGTTCCTGCAAAATAATATAATGTTGTATATTTGGAAAATAAAAAAGTAATACATAAACATCCATTGGCCATACGATGGCTGCATTGGATTAATTTTCCATTATTAGCTATAATGATATGGAGTGGCTTACTTATATATTATGCCAACCGCGTATATAAATTAGATATTGGTTTCACTACTTTAACATTTTTTCCTGAATGGTTTTACGATGCCATAGGTATGCGAAGTAGGTTGGCAGAAGGGATGGCTTTGCATTTCACTTTTATGTGGTTGTTTGCGGTTAATGGTATAATATATTTTCTCTATTTAATTTTTTCGAAGGAGTATAAACTAATATTTCCGCACCGTGGTGCTTTAAAAGAAGCATGGGTGGTTTTGCTCCACGATTTGCATATAAAGAAGGGTTTACCCCCTCAAAAAAAATATAATGCAGCACAACGCATTGCCTATACGGGAGTAATTATTTTGGGATTCTTTATGATAATCACAGGATTGGCAATATATAAACCAGCCCAACTTAATTGGTTGTGTGCGGCTTGTGGTGGTTATGAAGCAGCACGTATTGAACATTTTATTATTACTATTTTATTTGCCCTGTTTTTCTTAGTTCATATTATACAAGTTATAATAGCAGGATGGGCAAATTTTAGTTCAATGATAACTGGTTTTGAAACTAAAAAAATTAAACCCGATAACAATGAAAGAGCAAATTTGGAGCAAGAAAAAAATCAGAAATAAAACGATACTATCTTTTGTGGTTTTCTTTGTAATGATGGGCTTGGCATATTGTTCATGGAAATGGTTATTTACACAACCCGAAGAAGCAGGGGCATTAAGGCCGTTGCGAGCAGTGTTAAAACAAAATGAAAAAATATTCCAACCCTTAGTAAGTCAAAACCATTTAACCAAAACTTATCCAATAGAAAAAGCTGAAAAAAAGGTACGTGTAAATGGATGGGACGGCATGGAAAGCCCGCTTGATACAAACTGGAATTTAAAAGTGGTTCGCACAAATGGCGATACCGTATATATAACAATTGATGATATAAAAAAATTACCCAAAACCGATATTGTTTTCGATTTTAAATGTGTGGAAGGCTGGAACCAAATTACCCATTGGGCAGGTGTGAAATTTTCAGATTTTGCAAAATATTATAAACTTGACAAAGAAACACAAATGCAATATGTAGGTATGATCACTCCTGACAAGGGTTATTATGTTGGAATAGATATGCCAAGTGCGGTTCATCCTCAAACAATATTGTGTTACGAAATGAATGGAAAAGAATTACCTTTGGACCAAGGATATCCACTGCGATTAATTATACCGGTAAAGTATGGTGTTAAGCATATTAAACGAATTGGAAGTATCTATTTCAGCAACGCTAAACCTCCAGATTTTTGGGCTGAGGAGGGATACGATTATTTTTTGGGCTTATAGTTAGTAGACAAAAGATGATAGACAAAAGATGAAAGAATCAAGTAGCATAAATAAAAAAGTATTATATACATTGTTGTTACAATTTATAATAGTGATGGGCACAAAAGCACAATTGTTTGAAATGACTTACAGTTATTCATTGAACTTATACAAGGGAGAATATAATCAATCCTTTAAGCTTAATGGTGGGCAGCATAGTGTGGGCGGTTTGTACACAACTCCTAAAAATGCATTTGGTGCGAGTATCGGTGTGGGATCAATTAGCGGTAAAAACGAAAGTAATATACTCATGCCATCCAACGCAACATTTACCACTAGCTACCAAGAATTGGCTATAATTGACGAGTATCATTTTTTTAATTTCCATCCTGCAATGAATGGAAGTGGGTTTACACCTGTTATTATATTAAGTGCAGCTGCCCAAAGAATGAATACTTCTGATAGCTGGGTAACCGTAAACCCCGATATACAAAAGGCTAGCTCATCATATAATTTTTGTTTTGGTACAGGAGCGGGTTTTAAGATGGCATTCGGCAGGTTTATATTTCGTTCCAATTATATGTATTATATCAATAGCAGTACCTTTATAGATGGTGTGGAAATCGATAAAAAAGCAGATGGAATAAGTAGAGTGAATATAGGACTTGGATATATGTTTTCAGCAGGCAGCGATTGTACACAAAAACGTTTAACAGGTAATTATTTTCAGTGGGGCGATAAGTTTTAATACGGATATATATTATCTTTGTCATTATGTTTCGAGTCTATTTGCCATTGGTATATCTACTTTTTCTTCCACTTCAATTTTTGGCTCAAACACTCATCCCCAATTCAGGATTTGAAAATTGGCAAGATTTCGACACACTTAATCAAGGCCATCTTTATCCAAGTAAATGGACTGCGGCAAACAGCGATACACTTTTTATGTTAGGCAGTTCGGGTATCGTTCGTAGAAGTAATTTTGCAACCAGAGGTAATTATAGTGTACAAATGATTATAGACTCGGGTAATAATATATATAACCAAGAAACATTGCAAAACACTTTTCCCTTTAAAGGTCGCCCACATAGCTTACGTTTTTTTACTAATTTTGAGGAGCCGGGAAACAGTGCTACTGCCACAATTATATTTTATGCATTAGATACCAATAGTAACTGGCAGCCTGTAGGAAATGGTATCAGTACATTTGGATATACAGGGGCAGGGTGGACCGAGCAGTTAATAAATATAAACTATACGGATACTATTATTCCTGCACGTTGTCATATATCTTTTGACTATCCCAGCAATGCAGATGTGAAAAAAAATATATCTTTTTACCTGGATGAAGTCTCCTTTTCAACCAGCACTGGATTTACTGAAATAGGGAGGAATGATGTTTTTCGAAATTTTTATCCTTGCCCCGTAAATGAGGTGATAAACTTAAATTTGAAACAAGACGCCACAGTTCAATTAGTTGATATGCTTGGCAAAGACATAGATAGCCGTATCTTTGCATCTGGCACAGCCATAATGGCTACCGATAATTTGCCCAACGGATTATACTTATTACATATAGTATATAAAAATGGGAAAACAGAAATTGATAAAATAATAATTAACCACCCCTAAACTTTCTATCTAAGATTTAGGAAGAGGCAAACACCCAATAAATGCAAATAACTTTTTGTGGTGCAGCTCGCCAAGTAACCGGCAGCATGCACTTAATTACTTTAAATAATGGATACAAAATTCTTCTCGATTGCGGATTAGATTACGAACAACAAAAGAATTTTCACTATAGCCCACCCAATTCATTTCCATTCGATCCAGCAAGTATCGATGTGGTTATTTTAAGTCATGCACATATTGACCATAGTGGGAACTTGCCCAATTTGGTGAGACAAGGATTTGGAGGCAAGATTATTTGCACCCCTGCTACTTCTGAACTTTCCTATCACTTACTTCTTGATAGTGCCCGTATTCAAGACCACGACTATCGCAAAAACCGCCGAAAAAAAATACAAACACCCAAGCCTTTATATACCGAGAAGAATGTTCAACAGACAGTGGCCCAGTTTAAAACCTTGGCTTTTCATAAGCCCTATACTATTGCACCAGGCGTAACTTTAACGTTTGGAATTGCCGGGCATTTATTGGGGGCTGCCTTCGTGCAACTTCAAATCGTTGAAGGCGGGAAGGAAAAATCTTTAGTGTTTACAGGCGATTGGGGAAGGGCCAATGCTCCGCTGTTAAAAGATCCAGAATCGCTTCCCGCTTGCGATGTACTAATTAGTGAAAGTACTTATGGAGGTCGTCTTCACAGACCCAACATAGACCCAGAAGCAGAGCTACTTGAATTTGTAACCAGCACTTGTGTAACCCAAAGAGGGAAACTTATTATTCCCGCATTTTCTGTTGGAAGAACGCAGTCTATTGTATATACCTTAAACAAACTTGCTAGAAAAGGTCTTTTGCCTGATGTGAAAGTATTTGTAGATAGTCCATTAGCTATTAAGAGCACCAATATATATAGCAGTTACCGCAACGATTTGAATGCTGAAACTGCTGAATTTGCACATAAGTTTAGTGATTTGTTTAGCTTCCCAAACTTACAATTGATAGAAGACCAATCAGACAATTTCCTGCTCGATAATTATTTTGAGCCCTGTGTGATTGTATCAGCAGCTGGTATGGTAGAGGGCGGACGAATACAAACCCATATTGCCAATCATATCTCAAATAATTATGCTACCATATTAATAGCTGGCTTTTGTTCGCCAGGCACTTTAGGCCACGATTTACTACAAGGTAGGCAAACTATTACTGTAAAAGGCAGGCCCATGGCGGTTTATGCCCGAATTGCAAGCACCGATGCATTTAGTTCGCATGCCGATGCCAATGGACTTTGTTTCGCGATTTCGGAAAATGCCACAAAAAACCGTAAAACCTGCTTGGTTCATGGCGATGAAGGAAATATGAATGATTTAAGCGTTTTGTTAGAAAAGAATGACGTTTCGGATATTTTTATCCCAAACAGGGGAGATTCTATAAATATTTAACTACCCGTTTCGTCTATTATTTAGTACGGTTCATTCAGAAAACTGTCATTTTTCGTTGTTTTTGTTTCATTTCTTACATTGTGAAAGGTTCGGTGATTAGCTAATCTTGTATTGAATTTAAATTATTGAATTTAAATTGTTTAGTTTAATTATCCTTACAAATATAGTATGTAAGGGTGTTTATGAGTCTAGTGGTTTTCCCAAATTTCTTGCAATATGATTTAAATCATGATTTTAATGTGTTATAAATCAGTATTATAAGATTGTGTAAGAATTGATTGATTGATAAGCTGTTAAAAATCACACATTTGCGATTTATTAAATTATTGGGAACCCTTCATTTGGTTTTTAATACTATTCGGTAAAATATGTTTGCATCACAAAACGAAAGAAAATTAATCAATCTCTCAAAACCAATAAACAACCAAATGGAAAATTTTTACATTAACACAAAAAAGGTAAACACATCACTCAGGGTAGTGATCATGTTTGCCGCCCTTTGTTTAAGTATGATTAGCGTTAAAGCTCAAAGCGTAACCAATTATACCTTTACAGCCACCCAAGACACTTTTATTCCTTTAACAGGTGCAACAATATCTGTACTTACAGGAACTCGTGACGAAGGTTATCAAAATAACATTACCATACCATTCGATTTTTGGTATGAAGGAACGTTGGTAACAAAAATTGCAGTTTCAACCAATGGTTGGGCTTGCTTAGGAAACAACATTTCAAATGCCACAGCCACCAATAATTTGGTATCAGGTGGTAAAAGACCTGTTCTTGCTCCTTTATGGGACGACTTAACAGCAACAGGTGCTACTATGTCTTCTCTTACCACGGGTTCAGCTCCTAACAGGGTTTTTACCTATGAATGGAAAAATATGAGATGGAATCGTGCAGCTACTGCTGGTGGCGTTTCATTCCAAATAAGACTGCATGAAACAACAGGACAAATAGAATATATCTATAACCCAGAAGCAGGAAGTTTAAACCTTCCTTCAGCATCAATAGGAATTAGTGGAACAGCTACAGGAACAGGTACCTATTTGTCAGTAGATAGTTTTATAGCTGCACCTCATGTAAGTTCATCATCTGAAACAAAAACAATTAGTGTAAAACCTATCGCAGGTCAAAACTATAGCTTTACTCCAGCCATTCCAAATGGTCCAGACAATACATCTTTTACCTCCATTTCGCAAACTGCTATGGCTTTTTCGTGGAATGACAATGCAAGCAACGAAGCAGGGTATGTTATATACAGATCAATTGATGGTGGTGCAACATTTAGCTATTTTACTCAATTAGCTGCTAATACTACTTCTTATAATGCAAACGGTTTAACTGCGGGTTCTGAATATTTTTGGATGGTATATGCTGTTAGCGAAGGCGGACTTTCTGATAGTGAAGTAATCAATGATTATACGCTTAACCCTGGTTCAAAAGTTTCTAAAGCAGGTTCGTGGGTATGGAGTAATGCAAGTGCATGGACTCCTGCTGGTGTGCCTTCCACAACAGATAGTGTTACAATTCCTGCAGGTTCAACAGTAGATATGACTACAAATATTAGTTGTTATTCGTTAAATGTATCAGGAACGTTAAATTATACTGGGGCTGCTTCAGCTAGAACAGTTACTGTAGGTTCAAATGTATTTGTACAAACGGGTGGTACTTTCCAAGCCCAATCAGCAAATGGTACTAAAGCATTAAGAATAGGTGGAACAACAGCAGCTACTTATGGCCCAGGTAACCTATTTGTAAATGGAACTTTTGATATGGATGGTGGGACCAATAAACAAGCTACTGTTACTTTCTTTGGCAATAACAATAGTAAAATTTCAGGTTCGGCTTCTGCTACCTGTAATATATATGCAATGATTGTAAATAAAGGAACGAAAAGTTATCGCACATTGGAAGTATTGAAGAATATTGTTATCAATACTCCTGCTGCTGCTGCTCAAAGACTAACAGTAACTGCAGGTATCTTAAAATTATCTTATGCTGTTAACTTAACTCCTTATTACGGCAATGCAACAATTTGTAATACAAACTCAACAATTTTATTAAACAATCCTTCAGCGGTACTTTCGGTTTCCAATCCTGGCACTGCTGCTACCTCAGGAAATGCAACTATTAGAGGAACTTTAAGCATTGATTCAGGAAGTTTTAGTTATGGTGGCGGTTCAGATTTAATTGATGTGCAAGGTGCTTTTAAAGTAAAAACAGGAACTGCTAATATATACGGCCGTCTATATTTTAATACCAACTCTAATTTTACAATGACAGGTGGTAAAATAAATGTTGACCCTCAAGCAGCTAATAACCTAAGTGCAAATCATGTTATATATATACCCGCTACAGGATCTGCATCAGTAACCGGAGGGAAAATAGTTATTGTAGATCCTAATACTAACAACACAGCTACAAGAGGAGAATTTGTTGTTGTAACAGGTGCAGGTTCAAAAAATCTTAGCGGACTTACTTTGTATTTGGGCGATGGCGTATCTACCAGTGCTGGTGGTACTTCAGGAGGTTTTCTTATCTCTATCCCCGCTGCACTTAATATAGACTCTTTAGTAATAAACAATCCAACAGGAAGTAACAGAAAAGTATTGGTTTCATCTTTAAGCTCTACTACTTTTACTGCTAATAATGTTAAACATATCAAAGGTACACTTAGTTTAAATGGCAATATTTTAAAAGCAAATTATACTTTTAGTAATGGTGATGTATTAGATGCAACTACTGCTAATAGTCATTTACAAATTGCTGGTACTACGGGCCAAACTTTAGGTGGAACTATTATATCTAACATCATAGATCGTTTAACAATTGCCAATACAGGCGGTGTTACCATGTCAGCATCTAACCAGATCAATAATACTTTGGTTTTGACCAGTGGAGTTTTAACTTGCGGTTCAGGTATCACACTTGGTGCTGGTGCAGCAACTGGTTTTAACTATACCAGAACCAATGGAAGTATAAGCGGAACTATCACCAAAAACTATGGTACCGGAATACTTAACTTTACTTATAATGGATTTTCATCTCAAACAACTGGAAACGAATTGCCTGTTTCAGCTGGTGCAACAAGTACACTTACCATTGATAACTCAGCAGGTGTTATACTTAACCAAGCTTACTCTACAGGCTTAGTAGTGCTTACACAAGGAGCACTTACCACTACTTCAACAAATTTATTAACAGCTAATTCTACTACCCAAGCAGCGGTAACAACTACTACTGGTTATGTAAAGGGTCCTTTGAAACGTGCGATACCTTCTGGTGCTGCCAATCAAACATTCTCATTCCCTGTAGGTAAATCAGCTCTTAAATCTATCGACTTATACAGAATAACAACAGGTGGTTCGGGTTCAGGTTTTATTACCATGGAAGCTTTTGATACAGCTACTGGTGGCAGTGCCGGAACCAATATGGGTTCAATTAATACCAATCGCTACTGGCGTGGTCAGGTTGCTTTGGGTACAGTTACACTTACTCAAACACAGGTTAGGATAACCGAAAGTGGTATTACCAATGTTAAAGCTGTTGCTTTCGCTAGCAGTTTGGCAGGTGCATATAATAGTATTGGTGGTGGTGTATTTAGTTCAACAATTACTTCGAATGCAGTAACTAATGTGAACGGATATTTTGTAATAGGTGATAAAGCTTATTTAGCCGGAGGTACTTATACCATAGGTGCTACAGGTACTTATACTAACTTAACCGCTGTATCGAACGAACTTAATATGAAAGCCATATCAGGCAATGTAATTTTCGAAGTACTTTCTACCTACTCAAGTGCTGCTGAAATATTCCCTATCAATTTTTTCCAATTAGTATCATCAGGTGGAAGCTATACTGCAAACATCAGAGTAAAATCAGGAGCAGGTACCATTACTACAGCAGGTAATCCTGGTTCAACAGGTTCACTTGTAATATTTAATGGTGCGAACAGTATTATATTAGATGGTCGCCAAGGTGGCACAGGTTCTACCAGTAGCTGGATATTCCAAAATACCCGCACTACTGCTACCATTGGTGCTGTATTTACTTTTATGAACGATGCTACTGGCGACACCCTTAAATATTTACAAATTCAAGGTAGAAACATCCAAGCAAATAGTGGACTAGTAGTATTTGGCACTACCACAGAAACAAATGGTAATGACAATAACAGTATTGAAAATTGCAAGATAGATGGCTATAGCGGTTCATATCCCGTTAACACTATATATAATGGTGGAACCGTGGGAGCAGAAAATTCTTCAAACAATATCAGCAATTGCGAACTTGCCAATGCTAGTGTTACTGCAGTTTTATTAAGTGCAAATGGCTTAGGCGATTCATGGAAAATAACTGGCAACAGTATATATAATACACAAGCAGGTATCGTAGACCAAACTGCTATCAATATTTTGGCTGGATATGGACATACTATTGCCAATAACTATATAGGTGGCCAAAGTGCTAACTGTGGTGGAAGTGCTTGGTCTAATACCAAAGTAAATCTTAACTTCACAGGTATTGCAATCACAACAGGTTCATATCCTGCTGCTACAATATATGGTAACCGTATCTCAAACTTTAATTGCAGTGGAGGCGGTACTATTAACTTTACCGGTATTGCCAATACTTATGGACTAGCTTATATCGGTACTTCTGGAGCCAATATAATTGGTGACGCAACTACTGCAAATTCAATTAGCATCAACGCAACAGGTGGCCTGTTTATTGGTATATCTGTATTAAATTCTAATGCAATAACCAAAGTAGAAAATAATATAATAGCAAACGTAACAGGAACTGGTGCAAGTGGATCGTACGACTTACGTGGTATTTATTCAACAGGTGCTCATTTATATAAAAACCGCATGTTCGCAATAGGTAACAGTGTTGCAGGAATATCTCCTTCAGTATATGGTATCTATAATGACAATGTGAACAGTGTAGCTTACGAAATTTCTAACAACCGTATCAGTTTAAATGGTGGTACTTCTACCAATCCTCTTATATATGGTATGTATGATAATTCAACAGCTAGTAGCCAAACATATTTTTATCATAACTCTGTATATATTTATGGTAATACAACAACTTCTAACAAAACATATTGTTTCTACATTCAACAAACAAATCCATATTTATTGCGTAACAATATATTATATAATAACCGCGATACAAACTCAGTTTACCATTATGCTATTGCCAATGGTAATGCAAGTCCTTCAACAGGATGGAGCAATACTGCTTCAAACTATAATATGATTTACTCTAAGCGTACCGCTTCTGCAGGTCTTTGGGGTGCAACCACTTGTAACCTTGCTACTTTTAAAAGCAGCTCAAGTGGCGATGCCAACAGCTACCAAGCACAACCAATCTTTACAACTGTAACAGATTTACATATCGATACCAATTATGGTTGTTTAGTTAATGCCCGTGGTATTGTAATAGCAGCCGTAACTACAGATGTGGATGGTAATACTCGTAATGGTTCTACACCTGATGTGGGTGCCGATGAAATAAATGTTCCCAATGGTAACTGGTATGGTTGGTCTAACAATAATTGGACAGCAAGCAGCAACTGGTGCGGACTAACAGTGCCAGATAGCACGACCGATCTTGAAATTGATGGTTCTGCAACTACACAACCTCGCGTAACTTCAGGTACCGTATCTTGTCGTAATTTGCAAATAAATGCATTCTCTTCTTTATCATTAAATGGTGGTAACCTTAACCTATATGGTAACCTTATTCAAAATGGTAATTTGTATGATACATTGGGATACCTAATTTGCAAAGGCGTATTGAATCACAGCATAGATAATATCCATACACGTTTCTTCGAAATGAATACTACTGGTACTACTACTCTTGTATCAAATGGAACAATCTCCGATACTTTAAAATTAACACAAGGAAAACTTACCCTCGATGATTATAATATGACAATAACTACGGGTGGTGTATTTTCTGGTGCTAGTTCAGCTAGTTATATATCAACCAAAAATAATGCAACTACAGGTGGATACCTTATTATGAATGTTAATAATAGTTCAACACCAACTATGTTCCCAGTAGGAACTACAACCTATACACCTGCACGTGTGGTGAACAGTGGCACTACCGCCGGTAACTTCCGTGTACGCGTATTCAATGGTGTGTTGGCTAGTGGTACCACGGGTTCTAATGTTGCTAATTTAAGCCATTGTGTAAACCGCACCTGGTTGGTTGAAAACGTAGCAGCAGGAACTTATAATGTTTCTTTGCGTTTGTTCTGGAATACTGCTGATGAAAATGGAAGTTTCAGTCGCGGATATTGCGGTTTGGGACACTATACCAGTGGTGCTTGGAACAAACAATCAATACCTGATGCCGCTATTGCTAGTGGAAGCCTATGGTATATCCAACGTGGAGGCTTTACTTCATTCTCGCCATTTGGTGTAGGCGATACACTTTCTCCAATGCCAGTTAAAATGTTATACTTCAATGCTAAAATTGCAGGTAACAATGAGGTGAAACTTGATTGGGCCACAGCCGAAGAAGTAAATAACGATCGCTTTGAAGTACAACGCAGCAGCGATGGTATTAACTGGATGCGTATTGGCGAAGTAAATGGTAATGGCAACACAAATTATAAAATTGACTATACCTATAATGATAATGATGTTGAGCTTAACAAAACAGTTTACTATCGTTTAGAGCAAGTTGATTATAATGGCCGCAGCGAATATAGCAATATACAAGTATTGAACTTGAAAAACCTAAAAGGTAAAGTAATTGCCAATGTTAATTCAGTTTTCCAAAATCAAATTAGAATCAATATGAATGTGATTTCTAAAATGAATATTAAATTAACTGATATGGGTGGCAAAACAGTATATGGTGATCAAAATGTTTCAGTAACAGAAGGTCAAACACTGGTATTCGATAACATGGGTCATTTGCCCACAGGAATGTATATATTAACTATAGACTTGGAAGATGGAACGACCATGAGCTATAAGTTAATGAAAAATAGTTTATAAGGTTAGAGAATGGTTTGATTAACCAAAAGAAAGCCCTACGAAAGTGGGGCTTTTCTTTTTTATATATAGGGTATACTTTTATAAGCGTGAAGAAGCATAAAAATTAGTGGTGTTTTTTTTCGAAGATAAAACCGAGGGTAAATTATATATTGTATAGTACAAAATATATCTGACAATTATTAATTGCAGACAAGTAATTTTCTAACAATTATTTCATTGCCAACAGTTAATTGTATATAATACATTCCATTTTCTGCAAGATGGAAGTTTTGAGATGTTCTCTCTTCAACTTTTAGCAATTGCACCGATTGGCCCAGAGAATTAAAAACCTGAATTTGTGTTGTGGTAAATGGGAAGTTTACAGTAAAATCGTGATTGGTTGGGTTGGGGAAAAGTGATACAATTTGATTGTGAAAAGCTAAGCTGTTTACATTGGCAGAAAGAGATAAAGCTTTAAACGCATTAATTCTACCATGCCCATAATATTTATCCCATCCCGCAATATCTTCCACCGGATTTCCCACTTTGTCTTCGGCGGTGTTTTCAATAATTGATTTTATTTGAGCAGGTGTTCTGCTTGGATTTTGAGCTAGCAATAAAGATGATAGTCCGGCAACATGTGGGGCTGCTTGCGATGTTCCTCCCCAGTAAGAAGAATAATCAGTGTTCGATTGGTAGCTTAGTCCATATATATAATTGCCAGGAGCCACTACAGATATATAACTACCAAAATTACTACCACTTTGCGAGCTCCAAAAAAAGGGATTGGTTCTTTGATCATTTGAATTTGTTGAACCCACCGCAATCACACCTGAATAAGATGCAGGATAATAAACGGTACTTGAGTTGGTATTCATCATACTCACCACAACCACTACCTTGTTTTTAATAGCATAGGCCACTGCATTTTGAAGTGTAGTTGAAGTGCCAGTGCCGCCCAATGACATATTGATTACTTTTGCACCGTTGTCCACAGCATAATATATGGCACTGCACCACCAAGTATATAGTCCCCAATTCTTATTGTCAATACCTTTTAATATCATTAGTTTACAGTTCCAATCAACGCCTGCAAAACCTATTGAATTATTTCCATTGGCTCCAATAATTCCTGCCACATTGGTTCCATGTCCATAATCATCGGTAGGGTCGTTGTCGCTATTGGCAAAATCCCAACCTTTTATATCGTCAATATATCCGTTTGAATCATCGTCTATTCCATTATTTGGAGTTTCATGATAGTTATTCCAAATTCTACCTGCAAATTCTGGATGGTCAAGTTTTGCACCACAGTCAATTACAGCTACCACAATGTTGCTATCGCCTTGTTCTATATTCCATGCATTTTCCATATCTATATCTGCTCCCAAAATGGAAGGCGACAAAGGGAATTTTCCATCGTTTTTTAACCCCCATTGCTTTGCATAGTATTGGTCGTTAGGTGCGGTGCCATGCACACCCCCCGTTGAGCCCTGATAGTTGGGTTCGGCATATTCCACTTCGCCAGTCATATTATATTCATCTATTATTTTTTGAGTATTACTTCCCTGCGGAAACTGAATAATATATATATACTGTTTGCTTTTCCTACCCGTTTCTTGTTTTTGTATATTGATAGCTTTAAACTTTTGAGATACCACATCGACCTTTTTGTTCCCGATATTTTTCTGGTCGGATATGGGAATAACAATCTCGGTTTTTAATTTGAGAATAATTTCATCAGCGGGTTGATAGGTTTGTGCGAATGCCATCGAATTGCCGAGTAGCACTACAAAAAGTGGGAATGTTTTTCTTATCATTTGTTTGGGATATTTATAGCGAAGCTACAACTTCTAGTTTACGAGCAATGCCTTATTTGCCAATTATTACTTTGCCTTGCTCCATGTCTCCTATTCTATAGCTATATAATCCAGCAGCCCATTTTGAAACATCAATTGATACACTATTTAATATACTTGATTCATATACTTTTTTGCCGTGCATATCATATAGTACCAATTTTTGCTTTTGCGGGGTTTTACCATTATATTCAAATACCAATACAGAATTGGCGGGTGTGGGGTAAATATTATATAATGATTGACTAACTTCAAGGTGATGTATTCCAATATTTGGTTTAATGTGTGCAGGACAAGGAAATTCATATTTAGTTCCCGGACTTCCGCCTGGGCAGCCCGTTTGCCATGCATTGGGAGTATTCATATCTAACAAAGAATTCTTCAATTCTAGCGTATAGCCTTTTCCATTGGGAGCGGTGTACCAAGGCGTATCCGCTTCGAAATAAATACTTTGCAGTAGTATATTGTTATCTGCTACTGTAATAGCATCGTTGCTATCAGCCAAGGTAAACCCAGGGGCATAAATATATTTGGTAACCCACCAGTTTTCTTTGTTAAATTTTTGTGTATCGCCAACTATTACAATATAAGAGTCGGGTAATAAAATAGGTGCATTGTTTAGTATATAATTTCCGCCAGTTTTTGTATAGATGGTGAGGCCATTCAAAACAATTTGCGTAGCTGATTTATTATAGAGTTCAAACCAATCGCCCGCATCATTTATATTGCTACTATGGTAGTTTATTTCTGAAACCAAAAATGTATTATTGCATGGGGTATAACCTCTGCCCGGGCTCCCCCCAAGGCATCCCGCAAACCAATTTGAAGCATTATTGCCCCTATTGTTCGAATCTTGACGTTCCAAAGTGTACCCCAATCCGTTGGCTCCGACAGGCCAAGTTTTATCTGAAGAAAATTTCATTGAACTTGTTAAATAGTTACTATAATCATATATATATAATGAGTCGCCATTGGGGTTAATAAAATTAGTGGGAAGACTATAATAGTTATTGGGCTTGCTGTTTTGTGTAAAGAACTTCATAGTATCTGTTATAAATACAATATATGAATTAGCAGGGAATAGGGTATTTGGAGGCAATAAATATATATCACCTTTGCCATTCTTTACTGCCCATCCCGAAACATCAAGAACATTTGCGGATTTATTTTTTAATTCTACCCAAATTCCTGCATCGGATGCGGGATGTGATTTGTAATTTATTTCAGAAAAATAAAGCTGGGCATTTGTGCCGGGAGAGCAATTACTATAATAACTTTTAGCAGGTGTTCCGTTAGGGCACGATGCATGCCAAGCACTGCCATCATAAGGTTTTGCATTGTTATCCATCAACTCGAGGGTGTACCCCTTGCCGTTGGCCGAATCAGTCCATTGGTTGGCGTTTTCGTAGAGCATACTGTATACCATTTTACCCGTGTTGTTATATATTTTCAGGGCATCTAAGGTATCTAAATTTAAACTTTGTAAATTAAAATTGATATAGGGATGAACGGTTTTGAATTTTACAGAATCGGCAGCCAATACTATTCTTTCTCCAGCTTTTATTATATAATTGATAGGGAATTTAATATAAGGCGAATCTAATTTGTTCTGCAAGGTCCAGTTTGAAATATCCCAAGGCGTAGAATCGTAATTATATAATTCTAACCAACTACCTGCATCATTATTTAGTGCTGAGCGGTAATTGAGCTCGCTAATATAGTTTGGCTCAGTGCAAGGTTGGTAGCTTGTTCCCGCACTTCCACCGATACATCCTGCAAACCAATTTGAGGGGCTTGTGATGGGTGAATCAATAGAAATTCGTTCCATGGTTCTTCCCATATTTATAGCAAGTTTATGATATATAATACTGTCGAAAATACCCGACCAAACTTTGCTTCCGCTTTCATTAAGTATGCTAATGGTGTCTTTGGTTTTGTTAAAATTAAAATTGCCAAAAACCATACCTATACCTGGGTGCCATTTGGTAAATGCCGCACTATCAGAACATATAATAAACCGTTCTCCGGCCTTTATGGTGGCCTGATAGGGCAGTCTTATATAGTTTGTGTTCGATGATATTTTTATTTGCCAATCGCTCCAGTTCAAATCGAGGGTGTCGCTATTTATAAGTTCCATCCATGCACCATCATTCATCGTATGGTCGGGGAACATATTAGTTTCGGTTATGGCAAATTTTGCTTTCGGATTACAGATTAGTTTTCTTGGGCGACCTGGTGTTCCATTGGGGCAACTTAATTTCCAGCTTTCGCCCAAAGTAATATTTTGCATGGTGTCAATTCTTTCAATGGTATTGCCTGTACCTTTTGCTCCATAAGGGAATGGGAGTGTATCCACATACCAAACTCCGCAATAAAAAGCAGTATCGGTATTATATATTCTCACGGCATCGGTAGTGGAAGATAATCCAAAATTAAATTGGCCTATATAGTTCTGCACATACGGATATTGTATTTTAAACTTGGCTGTATCGTTGCACACTACTAAATATTCTTTTGCTTTTAATAAGGTATTTGCCGGAAACTGGAAATAATTACTATCGTTATTGTCCTTCATTATATAATGCGACAGATTAAAATCTGCGGTGTCGGTATTATAGAGTTCAAACCAATCGCCTGCATCTTTTGCTTTGGCACTACTATAGTTTATTTCGTTCACCAATATTTTTTGTGGGCAGGGGGCATACGCTTCTCCAGGGCTACCATCAGGGCATCCAGCCATCCACGTATATGGGTCATTTAAATTTCCAGTATACTTTTTTAGTTCTAAAGTTGCACCATTTCCATCGGCAGCTTGGGGCCAGGGCCACGAATCTTTATAACTCATTTTCTTCACCAAAAATCCAGAATCGTCATATAAAGTAATACTGTCTTTGTTATTGGAAAGATTGATATTGGCAGGGCCTATAAAATTGGTGATAGTGGGATGTATATTTTTAAATTTAATAGTATCGGCCGCTACTACCAAATAGTTGTTTGCTTTAATGGTAGTGCCTTGTGGCATAGTATATACATTTGCAGAATCGTGTGCCCTGATTACAAAATTGGAGACATCAATATCGCTGGAAGATGAATTATATAGTTCTATCCAGTTGCCACTATTTCGTTTTGGATTGCTGTTATAATTTACTTCCGAAAAAGTAACCCTGCTGCTCGATACTTTATATAATGCCGTTACCGTATCATTCTTAGTCATTTTTAAGATCGTGGAAAGGGAATCGTCTTTTGGTTTGAAAGTATGATACTTCGAATTCCATTTAATAAATTTACTTCCACTATCTAAAGGTGTTGTTTGTAAAAGAATATCAATACCTCCATAATATTTTCCCTTCCACGGCAATGTTATATTATTGAGCGAGTTTATATCCATTTTCCCTGCACCGAAAGGATTGGTTTGCAAGGTTAAATCATAAGGCCCAGTTAGGTTATAGCAAGTTTTAATAGTACTCTCTAACGATTTGGTATGGCGTACAATAAACCAACGCAAACGTTGGGTATTTTTATACCATTCATTATAGGTTCCAAACCATCTTTTTGCATGGGCTGTCATCTCAGGTTTTAATATATTGATGGTACTATCCAATACATATAACATGTGTTGTTGACTAAAGGTACTATTCATTAAATCGATATAGCGTGATAAGTACCATTGGTCAAATACTTTGTTTTTTCTTAATTTTTTCAAAATGTCAATATGGCCTTCAGGGTCAGACAGGCCACCCGTTTCTATATTGCATGGTGCAGCAGCAGCAGAGGTATCGGGAATGCCTGTGTAGTTGATATAGAAACCAAACACTGCGTCATTGTCCCACAGGGTATAGCCCCATTTTTTATGCGTGCCATTTGGGTTCAACCCCCGCCACCATCCTGTATTGTAGTTAAGCCAATCGGAGGTAACGCATAAGGAATTTATTATCATATAATCGGCCAAACTTTTCACGTCCAGCAGTGAATCTACATGGGCATATTTGGTGGTGTCGGCCATGTTGTTGTTCATAATATAAGTATACAAAGTGCCCCAATCGCTAATGGCTTTGTTGCCGCCATAAGCTGCCCAAGTGGTGCCCCAGGTTAGTATATATTGCAGGTCATATTTGCCTTGTCCATAGTTGTAGTTGGTATAATCATGGTCATCGGGTTTCTCACGCATATCATATACACCCCAGTATTTTCCATTCAGATATACAATACATTTTTCTGCAATACGCACATCCAAACTCAAGCCCCCTTCTTTTGATAGATTTTGTACATAAGCATCGCGTATATGGGCACTGCCATCGTTCGATGCATGGTGCGATGCAGGATAATTGTCGTCGCCAGCTGCACGCAGTATCACTCTTTGAAATGAGCTACGGTCAGTAAGTGGGAATAGTTTTTCTTCAATTGCTTTTGCATATCCCGACTCGTCTCGGGTAATAAAATCTAAACTACGCTGGTCGTTGGCCCACGAGTCTTGCCCATGGCTGTTAAACTCTCCGTAAGCAATTGCTTTTCTTTTTTTATTTTTGTCAAAATATTCAAATGTTCCTTTTGGAAATAAAGTATTGTCCCCATCGGCAAGTTTTTGTAAATCGTAACCCGAAATGGATACCACTTTCATGGTGTGCGATACATTGATAAAATAGGTATTGAAAACCATAAAACTGGGAAGCACATTGGCGTTGGTACTAAAGGCTGCCACTTTTAAAATGGTAGTTGCTGTTATTTTTATTGCATTGCTATATAAGGTGGAAGTGGAAGACACCGGATCTCCATTTGTAGTATATCTTATCTTTAATCCCGCGGTGTTGGTAGACATAGTGATGGTTTGTGCAATGGCATAGAAACCGGCACCTACACTTAGGGTTGGCGTTTCGGCATAACTGGTATAAGGTGTTGCAGAATTATTTGTGGTGCCTTTGGTAGGGCTTGTATATATGCTCCAAGTAGAGCCTCCATTCGTGTTTCGACCCATGGAATGTCCGAGTTGTGTTTTGCCAATAATTATCATATCAATCACATTTCCGTTTGTGTCTGACAACACAATCTGTTCGCTTTTTTTCTTCGATTGCGTATAGTTGAAATTGGTATGATAACCAGTATCTCGGCCCGATGCCCAAAACGACACAAAACCACCTGCCGGAATGGAAATGTTTTTGGTAATTCTCCACATTTTTAAATTATTACTATCATTGCTCAAATAATAATTCCCCAAATTTACCGCACTGCCTCCGCTATTATATAACTCAAGCCAATCCTCATGCTTGGCATAGGTGTCCATGTATTGGGCAAGGTTAGAACATGAATATTCATTGATATAAAGTTGTGCTTGCGAGCGAACTGCAGAAAAGGCGAACAATAAAGCAAACAGGGTTAAATGTATATATTTTTTCATCAGAAATATTAAATTACTCCACAAATATACTATTTTCATGATGTTTCAATAGGATTTTTTTTAGTAGGATGGCTTTGGAGATTTATGGGAATGGATTTTATATCTTTTTATCTTTAATTTGTGGCTCATAAAAGTTTATATGAAAAAAATACGATTGATAATTTTTATTGTTTTATTTATTCCGATGGGAGCCTGCACTTACGCCCAAACTCCACAGAAATTGCTCACTAAAAAATGGGTATTTAAAGAGGTAGATAAAAAAGAGGTGGATGATAAGATTGCCCTACAAATGGAACAACATAAAAAGGAATTTGAGGGTGTTACGGACTCGGTAGAAAAAGCGAATAAAAAAGCCGACATAAAAAAGCAAACCGAATTAGAAGTTGACCAGATAAACGAAATGTTTCGTAATCTAACCTTTGAATTTAAGCTAGACGGTACTTGTGAAACAGGTGGACGTAAAGACAAAAAAATAGAAAAAGGCAAGTGGACACTAAGCAAGGATGGTAAAAAAATATTTATTACCAGTGATAAAAATAAACAAGAATTTGATATTACTAAACTTACACCCGACGAATTAACAATTGGAATGCCAACAGGTAGTGGAAGTATATATATGAATTTTAGTAGAAGTAAAACTCCAAAAGAAATGATTGCTCAAAAGTGGTTTTTTAAAGAGATTGATCAACGCACTTTAGATACAGTAATTGCCAAGGCATCAAAAAAACAAGAACATATAATAGATTCTGCCGAAAGAGCCGCAGCTATTCTAAAAGCCCAAGCAGAATTTGCAGAAAAAATCAAAAATTTTAAAGATATGACTTTGCTTTTTAAAGCAGATGGAACCTATGAAACGACTGGTTTTAAAGCAGACAAAGGCAAATGGGAATTAAGTGAAGATAGCAAACAACTTATCATCATTGATGAGAGAAAAACAAATGTATTACAAATTGTTAAACTCACAGCCAATGAACTTTTTATAATGATAAGTGGAATAGATATAGAAGCGGGGGTAATATTTTATTCAAAAAAATAAATACAAAAAAAACCTGCACAAGAGAAACGCTCATGCAGGTTAGTAAAACTCCCTAAAATATAAAATTAGTTCAAAATAATTTTTCTGCTCAATGAGTTGTTGGTAGAAACAACTTTAACTATATATGTAATTTTTGTAATCAGAAAGGATTCGAAAAAATCCATACAACTGTAATGATAAAGATTATAACCAAGTTACGGTCTTATTATAATACTACACCCCACTGGGCATGTATTATATAAATTAGCAATATGCTCAATCTTTAATGATACACACCCCCAAGTCCAATCATTTTTATTATCTATTAAATAATCACAATCTTTGGGAACACCATGTATTCCTACTTCTCCGCCAATAGTAGCATTTTGTGGTATAAGCTTCTTTGCTTTCCTCTCCTTAAATTTTCTATATGATTCTGCATTTGGATAATCAATCCACATAAAATAATTCCAACTAGCATGCGGATATTTTGATTTTAGTTTGAATGTCCCTTCTGGAGTTTTCCTGTCTCCTTCCTGCATCTTATCTCCAATTGGATTTGTGCCCAATACCATTTTATAATTACACAAAGTATCGTTCCCTTTTACCACATATAATTTTCGTTTTTCTTTATATATATGTATAACAGTTTTGCTTGGTACTGCACTCCATGATATACTGAAAAAGATTAGGATGTATATTATATATTTCATAATTTTTGGTAGGCAGTAGGCAGTAGGCAGTATTGCTGACGCCGAATGGGACTGCCAACGGCCTCCTGCCTACCTTACCACTTTTCCAATAATAGAAGTAGTGGTTGCACTTTCAATTTTCACATTCACATAGTCCCCAGGTTTATAATGCTCTGCGGGGAAAACTACGATAACATTTTGGTCATTTCTTCCTTTCAAATCTTTGTCTGATTTTCTGCTCACACCTTCTGCCAATACTTTACAAGTTTTACCTATATATTGTTGGTGTTTCTGCAAGGAAATTCCGTTTTGTAATTTTACTATTTCAGTAAGTCTTCTGCTTTTTACTTCCTGTGGTATATCATCTGTATACTTACGTGCAGCAAGCGTTCCAGGGCGTTCGCTATAGGAGTACATAAATGCAAAATCAAATTGCCCCCATTGTATTATACTTATAGTTTCTTGATGTTCTTCTTCGGTTTCGGTACAAAAACCTGATATAACATCGGTGGTAATTCCACACTCAGGAATAAGTTCGCGAATGCGGAGAACTTTACTTTCGTACCAAGCTCTATCATAAGTGCGATTCATTAAATCGAGCACACGACTGCTGCCACTTTGCACGGGCAAATGTATATACTTGCAAATGTTATCGTATTCTAACATTTTATATAATACTGCATCGGTAATATCTTTGGGATGCGAGGTGGAAAAACGCACACGCAATTGTGGACTTAAATCTGCAACCATTCCTAATAATTTATCGAAGGTGATTGCATTGGCTTTGTCTTCCTCACTTATTTTTTCAAATTCTTTTTTAGGTCCGCCGCCAAACCAAAGATAAGAATCCACATTCTGACCTAGCAGCGTAACTTCTTTAATCCCTTCAGCCAATAATTGCCTAGCTTCTTCCACAATAGAATGCGGATCACGACTACGCTCACGACCCCGAGTGAAAGGCACTACACAAAAGCTGCACATATTATCGCAGCCCCGCATAATGGAAATAAATGCAGATACGCCATTGCTGTTCAATCTAACGGGCGTAATCTCTGAATATGTTTCTTCCAAACTCAGCATCACATTCATGGCCTTGCTGCCCTCTTCTACTTGGCGAATAAGGTTTGGCAAGTCACGATACGCATCGGGTCCAGCAACTACATCCACCAATTTATCTTCCTCTAATAATTTACTTTTCAGTCGTTCGGCCATGCAGCCCAATACGCCCACTATCATGCCCGGTCTTTTTTTACGCATGGCTTTAATGGCACGCAGGCGGTTCCATATTTTTTGCTCGGCCCCATCTCTAATAGCACAGGTATTGATAAAAATTACATCTGCATCAAGCTCATTATCCACATTGGTGAAACCCTCCTCATTCATTACACTGGCCACAATCTCGCTATCACTCACATTCATGGCACAACCATAGGTTTCAATATATAATTTTTTCGTTTTTATCGGCACTAAAAGCATAAGTGCAAAAATATAGGAAAAAAAGCAAAGGATATTTATACTTTGCAAACCTATTATTGCATTAAATTTTTTGATATGGAAATTATAGAAAGCCCGATACTGGAATTAAAAGCAAGTGCCGAACAGATATATACTTTTTTAAGCGACTGCAATAACCATAAACTATTGATGCCAGAAGGAATAGAGAACTTTACCGCCACTTCTGATAACTGCTCATTCACCATTAAAGGAACTGGAAATTTGGCTTTGAAAGTGGAAGAACGGATCCCGAATTCGGAGATAAAATTACTGCCTACCGGAAAAGTTCCCTTCTCATTTGAATTTTTGTGGCTGATAGAAACCAATGGCGAAAACTGTAAAGTTCACAATAAAATAATGGCGAAAATGAATCTCTTTATTAAAGCCCTTGCCTACAAACCGTTAAATAATTTTATTACCGAAC
>JANYDJ010000247.1 GCA_025363675.1 Flavobacteriaceae bacterium
TTTTTTAATTTATTTTTATTGAAGTTTTTCAATTTCCTTTGCTGAAAATAAATACTTTATGAAATTTAAAATAATCACTATAGCATTGTTAATGCTACTCGCAAGCACCTTGGTTAGTGCACAAGAAACCGAAGGCGTAAAATTTAAGCACGAATTTGGCTTTGATGCTTCTCGTGTATTAAGTGGTATTTTTCAAACATCAAATTTTAATGGTTTAATGTACCGTTATCATACAAAGAAAGGGAGTCTGAGAGTTAGGGCAATTGCCGATTTTCAGCATAGCCCTTCTCAAAACAACGTGTCAAGTACGAGTTATTGGGTAAATGGTTATCTCAATACCAATACCTCAACTAATGCAAGAGATAAACAGTATGGACTGAATACACAATTAAGAATAGGATGGCAATGGGTTAAAGAATCGAAAAACGTAAGTGTTTATTTGGGCGAAGATGCCATCTTGGGTATAATGACCAGCCATTCAGGTCGCACAGATTTAACTTTTTCCGACAATCAATTTTCAACATCAGAGACAAAAAATATTAGTACTAATAATAGCAACGCTTATATGTATGGAGCAAGTTCAGTTGGAGGAGTAATTTTTAAGTTAAATACGCGAATAAGATTAACCATTGAAACATCAATTGATATATTTGTTACCACCACAAAATATAAGAATGAAGATACCCGTAGCACTACAAATAAAAATGCAAGCACAACTACCAGTAATGTCAGTAATAATAATTCAAGTACCAATGACAGTGGTTTTAGCATGAGCTTTCAACCATTAAGTATGCTAATGCTTAGTGTGATGTTTTAAAAAAATAGAATAAACCGCCGCGAAACAAATTCCATATTACTCTTTAGTGTCCCATTCCCACACTGAGTAGTATTTAGAAAACTCTATCAATCGTTTATGTGTTTTAAACACACCGGTAGGGGTTTTAGATAATAATAAATCCCAATTGGCATTAGGTGTTATAATAAACTTGTAAGGAACAGTATCCATTTTTTCAATAGTGCGAATACCAAACTTGGTTTTTGCAGCCGCTATTAGTTCACGATCATAAGGCTGGTACTGGTCTAATGGCTTTGATAGTAAAATAAACTGGGTAATATTTTTACGATTATTATAACTCGATTTGAAATATGTTTTCATCGAATATAACCATTCATTATAATAGATTGTGGGTTCTGCGGCTATTAGAATGGGGGTCTGCTCATCCGTATTTTCTTTAATATATTGAAGCAATAAATTTGATTTTACACCTTCGTCAGCATAAATATAAGTACGATAAAACGCTACTCCTACTTGGCTTATTACCAAAAACACGGTAATCACAATTACATATTTATAATACTTTGATGCATTGCTCAAAAGGTATAAAAGTCCGAAACAAACAGCCAATGCCGGACCCAGTGTTGAAGGTATGAGGTAACGCTCCGTCATACCAGATTTCATATATATGATAAATTGCGGAACTAATAGCAATATATTAAATATGATAATGAATCCAAAATCGGAATAGAAGTTCTGAAACAATGTTTTGAGCTTTTTGTCAGTTTGATTTTTGATCCAAAACAAGAGTATCAGCCCCAAAGAAATAGCAAAACCATTAGTAAGCAAAAACAACCACACGGCTGATTTAAAGATATTGATTACATATTTAATCGAGAACCCATCATACCCCGCATAGCCAATATTTTGATTGCCCACCAAAAATTTGATACAGGCCAACCCCGCAATAACTATCATGATATTTATCACACAAAACCATTTATTACTTTTTACAATATCCCAATTGAAAGCTTGATTTTTTATATAAAGCATCCATACTACAAATGCAGGAATAGCAATTAAAAATGTTTCCTTAAATAGGGCTCCCGAAATAATAAAGAAGCCATATAATATATATTTTATAAACGATGTGAGTGGGGATTTTGTAGTAAAAGTATATATATAACAAGCCGCCAATATACAGGTAAGGCCTTCTGTTTCGCCCAAGCCTAGCCTATACCAAAGGGCTATTTGCATGCCCATCATACCCATTAACGAAAATAGCAGGGCAAATGAAGTGTTATTTCTAAAAGTTTTTAAACCCAATAAAAAAAGTAAACATGCTGTGAGCATGGCATGCAGCAAATCGTAATAATAATAGTTTGAAAAAGTATCGCCCCAGAAATATATTTTGGTGATATAAGTAATATAGTAAAAAAAGCGAAAACGAATTTCTAAATCATTGCTAATCCACTTATGCATGGTTGACCAATATCCATTTGCTTTTAAATCGTCAGAAATTTGATATATGGCATGGTCATCGGTAAAATGAAAACCACAGTTAAATGCCCCACTTAGTTTTAAAAACAAAAACCAAAATAGGCAAAGACCAATAATTATAAATATATTCTTTGAGTTATTTCTCATTGCAAACAATCAATTCTCTCTCTTAAACAGAATCAGCCTTTATAATCTTTCAAATATGCTTTGGCCTTCTCTATATCAGGTTTTTTGCATTCGTAAAATCTATAGAAAGCCAATCCTTTGCTCACTCCGAAAACAGAACATTTGCAATCTTCGTAAAAATATTTCAGCACTTCCTCTATCTCTCGTGCTTTGTTTACATGTTCGTGATTCATTAATATATGATAAGGAAGTTTATGTTTAAGCCAAAACTCAATTCCAGTAGTTAGTGTGTATCCCATTTTCCACATAATAGTTCCTTCATTGGGGATGGAGATGCGTAGGCTCCCACCATCATTCATCAACAAACAACTTTTGGCTACCACTTTTGGTAAATCAGTTACATGCTCAAAGGTGGCAATGGCGGTAATGCGATCGTACTGTTGTTTAAGTTCTATTTCATCAATGTCATCATAGATATTGCGTACCTTGCTAAGTAGCGGATTACCCTCAAACAAACCTCTGAAAGGTTCTATAATATCGTAAGGTGCTGTGTCTTCATATTGAAGCTGGTTCAATGTGCCTGCCCCAATTTCTAGTGTTGCTTTATTGCTTTTACCAGTGAGGTCGGCAGCGGCTTTTTTGTGGAGCCATTCTTCCATTTTATTTGAAACGGAAGTGGCAGCAGTAGCCCCATCTCGGTTTTTTCTATAATGGTCAGCATAAATCTTTTGGTAGGCCTCGGGCAGCACCGACCGTTGTTTTGGAAATTTTTCGAACATAGTTTTGGTTAAAAAAGGTTTCAAAAATACAGGAAAATGCGAACAAAAGACTAAAATGTAAAGACAGAAAATGAGCGAAACACTTTTTATATCTTAGTTTATATTAAATTTGACCCGTGAAAAAATATATACTACCATTGCTGTTTCTGTTATCTATCAGTAATATCCATGCACAAAAAAAAGATGCATATATCATTTATAATAGCAAAGGAAAAAAAGTATCATATACCCAAATGCTCAAATCGATGGCAAAAGCTGATATTGCCCTGTTTGGCGAACAGCACGATTGTGCAATTGCCCATTGGTTGCAGTTGGAAACTATGAAAGATTTGTACAGCAAACGAAAACTTATTTTAGGAGCTGAAATGATTGAAGCTGATAATCAATCGCAACTGGATTTTTACTTGAGCGGCAAAATCAATCAAAAAGCATTTGATACGCTGGCCAGGCTTTGGCCCAATTATAAAACAGATTATGCCCCCTTGGTAAATTTTGCAAAAGATAGCCATTTGGTTTTTGTGGCCACCAATATTCCGCGTCGTTATGCAAACCAAGTAATGAAAAGAGGTTTCCAAACTTTGGATAGTCTTACTCCCTTGCAAAAATCGTGGATGGCTCCATTGCCTATGGCATACGATTCCACCTTGCCCGGATATGTAAAAATTGTGGAAATGATGGGTGGGCACGGAGGATCAAATATGCCCAAGGCTCAAGCTACCAAAGATGCGACCATGGCCTATTTCACACTAAAAAATTATGTTCCTGGAAATCTGTTTGTGCATTACAATGGAGCATTCCATAGCGATAATTTTGAAGGAATATTATGGTATCTTAAAAGAGACAAACCTTATTTAAAATATATGACTATAAGTACCGTTACGCAAAAAGATATATATAAACTAGAAAAAAAAAATATAGGCAAAGCTGATTTTATTATCTGTGTGGATGAGGATATGACGAGCAGTTATTAGAAGAAAGCAGAAGGACAAAAGACAAAAGTATCAAATTTTTTTCATCATTCTCCAATCCAAGAACAGTCTTTTTTGACACCAAAATTTTATTGGCAATTTTAATTGCGATTTCTTTGTGTAACGGATGGCTTTTTACTGGTAAATCCGTTTCTGCATCCCATTCATGTTTGAACAAGTATTCACCAACAGAAATATATTTTGGCTTTCTGTCCTTTGTAATCCTAAGCATAACAGGAGATTTCCCATTCTTAAGAACTTTAGAAGTGTATAAAATTACTTTTATTGAGGTATTCATATCGTATTGATTTTATAGGAATAGCTTTCCAAAAATGGAGTGTTTACAGGCACTAAGCCCATTCTTTGTTTAAACATAGTTTAAACAAATGTACTAAAATTCGGGTTAATAGACAAAAAGTAGGCTAAAATTCGCTATAATCCTTGCTGCCATTAGCTTTGCACAATATGTATTCAAAAAATATAAAAAGTGCTTTTACTGTAACTCAAAAATAACAAAGAAAAATGGGTTGAAAAATGACACACAGTTATACAAATGCTATAGCTGTGGCAAACAATTTATCGATAAACCTATATTTGATACAACCCAACTTTGGCAAGAATATACCAAGGGCAAGCAAACTTATTTGCAGTTGGCACAAAAATATAACTGCTCAGTAAAAACTATTCAACGCAAATTAGATGCAATAAAAATTGAGCAAAACTATATACAAGTATTGTATGCAAATGTATTA
>JANYDJ010000279.1 GCA_025363675.1 Flavobacteriaceae bacterium
ATTCACCAACCTTACCAAAGGCGTAGAACTGTTCATAAGGGCTTATGCCCACAACAGTGCCGGCATAGGTGCGGCAAGCCAGCCGGTGAGTATTATTGTTCAGAATTGAAAAAAACATTCTTATATGAAATGTGTTGGGTATAAATGATGAAGTCGGGGATATTAGAAGTTATGCGGCATTCTAAAAGACCGACAGTGAATACATTTAACGACATCGAAAGACAGAAAATATGTATAAATACACAATAACATTTTTGGCACTTAACGACACAATTTCGTTTGACATCAATTCATCAAATCGAGAAGATGTAGAAGAATTCGTAAAGGAACTTCTCTTCATTTTCGCAAGAGTTGACGAAGAAAACGAAAAGATTGTGGTAGAATCGTTTCAGCAAAACAACCCTGACACGATTACAAAGATTACGGTTTTTGTTGACAAGTTCAAAGCTAAAATACTCCCAATCAACGCTGTTAGTGCATTCTTTCGTAAACTAAAAGCAGACGAACATTTTTATTTTTTACCCAATTTAAAACTTGAAACTAACGACAACCTTAAATTATACGACCACTTACGAGCAATTGATGAGGGAAAGGACTTTGAAGAAATTCAAAAACAAACCTCTGAATTGTTTGGCGACCTATTGACAAAATACACAATAGCAGCATTCGGACACAAAAGAGTTTACATTGGAGAAAGAGACAAAACCAAAAGAGTATGTAGGTTTTGCAATAACGAGCGGAAACCTACAGAATATAAGAGTGAAGCCCACGCAATCTCGGAAGCATTAGGAAACAAAACCGTTATCCTTAACGAAGAGTGCGACAAATGCAATGATCATTTCAGCAGAACAATAGAACCAGACATAATCCAATATCTATCACTTTTCAGAACATTCTTTGACGTTAAAGGCAATGGAGGAAGTAAAAAATTTAAGGGCGACAATTTTGAACTAAAGAATGAGGAAACCGTGATGCTTTCTTTTCACAGTATTGAGGACAGACCAGAAGAATTTTCTATGCCTTACAAAGTGAAACTTGAAGCAAAAGAACCTCTTGCTATTCAAAATATTTATAAAAGTTTATGTAAGTATTTTCTAAGTGTCATTGACTCAAATCAACTTTCAAATTTTACAGAAACAATAAAATGGATAAATGGCGACAAAGAAGTTGAAAGACTACCTTTAGTTGGTGAAATGATTTCCTATCACTCATTTTCTAAACAACCTAAACTTGTTACATACATACGAAAGACAGATGACAAAAGTATTCCGTTTGCAGTTGGCGAATTCCATTTTACTTGCAAAATATTCGTGTTCATCGTTCCTTTTGCAAGTAACGACAAAGACTTTTTAGACAAAACAGACTTTGACCATTATTGGGAAACATTTCAGCATTTTAAAAAGTCAAAAGGTTGGGCGTTTATGGACTATTCAAATAATGTGAAGAAAAAATTTATCTTGAATTTAAGTTTTAACGAGGACGACAAGGACAATAAAAGCGACACAACTGAATGAGAAAAGAACTCCCAGCCCTCTCAAGTTTAGCGATAAGCGTAACTTGTGAGCAAGCCCCCTAACCCCCAAAGGGGGAACTGCCGCTGCTTTTCCTTCCCCTTTGGGGAACGAGGGGCTTCTCTGCCCTGTGTTTTCAGGTAGCTTAAAAACCGTAGGGCTACACCCTACGTTAGTGTATATCGCCCCTTCGGGACTCTGATAACCCCGCCCTTGCAAGTTTACCTTCTCCCTTTCGTGGCTTCGTGCCTTTGTGGCAACCTTCCATCCCTTTGTGTCTTGTCCTGAAATAGGTTTACACTAAAAAGTGTAAAACATGGACAAAAAAATCATTCAAAAAGCAGGTAAATATTTTACCGAAGACGAGAAACACAAAATCATTCAGGAGTTAATTTCAACCCAATGCACTAAGGTGGAAATTTGGGTGAAATACACGGGCGAAGAAGAAGAGCATGGACAGCTGCTTCGCTGGATGAAACAGCTGGGCTACAACACCGGAATTAAAACAAGAAGACCTAACATTGTGTCAAATTTATATCCGATGGCACAGAAGAAAATAAAGCCTGATAAGCCTTTAAATTCAGCAGATGAAACATTTGAAAAACCTGCAACTAAAAAAGCGAATAGCTGATTTAGAAAAGCAATTAAAAGATGCAGAATTAAAAGCAATTGCCTTCTCAACGATGGTTGACATTGCAGAAAAGGAGTTTAAAATTCCGATAAGAAAAAAGCTCAATACCAAGCCATAGAAGCAATGAAAAGTAATTTTTCACACATAGGATTAGCCATCCCGATAGCTATCGGGAGTGGATGGTTTACTCATATTTTATTTATTTTAAATGGAATTCGTGCATCCGCTTCGCTCAAGTGGTATCACCAGGCAGGCTTATTATCAAAACAATTGGGAAGGAATTTCAACTACCCTGGAAGAGGATTTGATAATACAACAAGTAAAAGAAATTCGTAAAAATCATCGCAGAATGGGTACACGAAAACTGTATGAAATGCTGCAACCATTTATACTTGACCATCAAATAAAAATAGGCAGAGATGCACTGTTCAATATGCTTTCAGCAAATCATTTATTGGTAAGAAAACGCAAACGAAGAATACAAACAACTAACTCCTATCACTGGTTGAGAAAGTATCCAAATCTCATTCGAGAGTTTGTTCCTACTGCACCCAATCTGCTTTGGGTAAGTGATATTACTTACTGGAAAATCAACACCGGTGAACATCTTTACATCAGTTTTATTACCGATGCTTACTCACATAAAATTGTAGGCTATCAAGTAGCTGAAACAATGGAAGCTATAGAAAGTATCAAAGCCTTGCAAATGGCTCTCTCTGCCTTGGGGGCAGAGAGCCTTATGAATCTCATCCATCACAGCGATAGAGGTATTCAATATTGTAGCCATGCTTATGTAAAGCTATTACAGGATTACAATGTAAAAATCAGCATGACTGAGAATGGCGACCCTTTAGAAAATGCAGTTGCAGAGAGAGTAAATGGAATTATTAAAGACGAGTATTTAGAAACGTACGACATTGATAACATCAAAGATGCAAAGGGTGTACTAAAAGCTGTGGTTGATTTATACAACAGCGAAAGACCTCACATGAGCATTAGCAACTTCACTACAAACAGTATTCATCACTCAAAAACAATAATCAAAACAGAAAAATTATGGAAGAATTATTATCGAAAACAAACTACTATTGTAAACCCAATTCAGGACTAAAAATGAACTGTAAACTTATATCAGGATTAATCAACTAAACTGTAAACTTTTTTTAGGACGAGTCAAATTAAAAAACCGCTACCGCACAAAAAAAGATAATTTGAATTTCTATGCCACCGCACAAAACACACTTTACTAAATACAGAGGGCAGAATTATATCTTTGACTACTTTTAGAAACTAAAAACAAATAATAAATACGACCCAAAATATTATATGGCAATTAAGAAATCGGAGTTATACAGTTCACTTTGGAAAAGTTGTGAATTTTCAAAAAAACTAGATTGTACATTAGATACTTCAAGTGGCCTAACTTCCCATTTATATGCTTGAAGTTTTAGTCCCTCGAATTTGTTTTTATTAGGCGAATATCCTATAGCACCTTTTTCAAAAAAGGCTGAAACATTTTCTAAAGTTTTAAATATCGAATTCGAATCGAAATTGGCTACTTCTTTTGCATCAATACTAATTGTTGTATCGTCTGAACTGCGGAAGTCAATATGATAATTATTTTCAACCTCTACCACATTGAATTTTGCTAAGTGATGTTTACCAGAAAAAAGTCTTCCCCCAACTATTGTGTTAAATTTTAATGAGGTGTCTCTACGCGGAATATAAACTCCTTCCATTATTTTACCATCTTCGTCCCATTCAACAGCAATTCTATGTGCTCCATTTTCTGATGAAACTCCAATTAAGTCGGGAAATCCTTTTGGTTTTAAGTTTTTAAGTCGAATTAAACAGATACCAACAATTGCTTTTTCATTGTATATCTTAACTCTAAATGGAGCAGGAATAATTTGTTGAACAATATCAGGATCGGCAGTAAAATTGATTAGTATTCTCCTGTCTATAAATCCATGTATTGTTGGTATTTTCATTTAATCCAATGAATATTTTACTTATATGCTTGAATCAATACTTCTGTTGGAATTTTAAAGTTGTTATGCAATAATCGAATCATATCAAGTGTTAACTTTCTTTTTTTGTTTAGAATTTCACTTGCCCTACTTTTTAGTCCAACAACATTGGCTAAATCTGTTTGCGTGTAACCCATTTGTTCCATTCTAAATTTAATAGCTTCAATAGGGTCAGGAAATCCAACGGGGAAATGTTCGTCTTCATACTTCTCAATTAAAATTCCGAGTATCTCAAGTTCATCACCTTCGCTTGATCCTTTTTTCGAATCAAATATTACTTCAAGCCTTGCTAAGGCGTTCTGGTAATCTTTTTTATTTTTGATGGGTTTTATAGTCATAATATATATTAAATTTTAGTGGCGTCAATTTTATCATATTCGGCATGTGTTCCCACAAACCGTATCCAAAGCATTTGATAGTCATAATTTATTTTTACAATGAGCCTATATTTATTTCCTTTAATGTTAAAAACAACTCGATTTCCTTCTAGAAAGCTAGCACTTGGATATTCTTTTTTAATTTCTTTTGGATTTCGCCACGAAGAGTTGCTTGTTTCCTGAAACCAAGACTTCAATTGTTGTTCGCAATCATCATGTTTTGTCCAAAATTCTCTAAGTATTTTTTTTGAAATAATCCTCACATTGAATTTCTTTGTACAAAGATAAAGGAAGTTCCCGAATTGGGAAAATATTTTTTACTGTAAAACTTAAAAGGAATCCTTATACTTTCGTCTTTTGTCCTCCTCCCTTACTTCTTCGCCCACCTAAAATTATCCAAATTCAACTGCAAAGAAAAATGCCCCGTAGTTATTCCTGGGGTATACATTGCACCGCCATAAGAGACAGAAAAACGTTTTACTTTAAAACCAAATCCCCAGGAGAAACCTGATAGCCCGCGAACTTCGTCCAACTTCAAATCGTGCCGCATACGTGGGTTTATACCCATACGCAATCGTAAACTTTTGCCCAAAATAAACTCCGTTCCGATAGAGATATGACTGAAAATTTTTTGTGCTGTGGTTACTTTGGTAATAATTTCTTCGCCCGTTTCTAATGAAACCTGTTTGGGTTTATTATTGTTTGTATAGGTGGTTGCATTGGTTTGCAAATTGGTACCCGTAAACAAAAAGCGAATAGGCATGTGCCGTGGTTTAAAACCTAAGCCGGCTTGCAGTTCATAAGGTAATGGCTCTTTACCATCCACACCATTATAGGTTTTTATCTGCGTGCCAAAATTTCTAAATACAACGGCTGCATCAAATAAACTATCGCCACTCCGTATATTCACTCCTGCATCTAATGCAATACCTGTTGAGTGGTTCCCACCATAATTAGATGCTATATATTTTGCACCCACACCAAAGTTCACCCATTTATTATATGATTTTGAATAGGCGATATTAAACGCATTTTCGCCCGCTTTAAAAACTCCTGTTGGGTTTTGCGACTCATCATATCCATTAAAGTTGCCATAATTTATATATTGTAATCCGATGGCTATGTTTCCATATTTTTTTAGCGAGTAAGCAGTTCCAAAATATCCGAACTTGATATCGGCGAGATAGTTCACCCAATTGGTAGTGAGCTGCATGTGCATTTGTGGATTGAGCAAGGCCGGATTCTGCTGCACATTGGCCACATCATCATCCATTACCTGTATACAAGAACCGCCAAGCGAAGCCACCCGTGCGGATGGAGGCAATTTAAGAAAAGTAAAAATTTGAGAACCGCCCACCTGTGCATTGCTATATATAGCCAATAATAGAACTGGGATGATAGAGTATATACGTTTCATTTTTTATGATAAGACCCAATGCAAAGGTAAAGGGTTGCATACGGAAATAAAAATTGCATACTTAACGGTAAAAAATTAACCAGCAAGGGACGCAAAAATTTCTATGTATAGCAAAGTTTGAGAATGTTTGGAAAAATCGTTTAATACAATTACATTTGGAGAAAAATATAGCTATGAATGCCGCAGAATTGAAATTACAGATTTTTAGACAAATAGATTCTCTAGACAAGAGTCAACTCAATGAATTATCTGGCATTGTAACCAATTTAGCTCATGGGCAGTATGGCGTTGCAGATTGGGAAAATTTATCTGAAACAGAAAAAGAAGGACTTATCAGTAGTATTAAGAAACTGGATTCAGATGGGGGCATTCGACATGAAAGTGTGATGAAGAAAGCCAGAAGAAAATATGCAAATGGTTAAGAAAATTGTTTGGTCTTCATTTGCCGAGGAGGATTTTAATATAATAATTGAGTATATATTAAAAAACTGGAGCAATACAACAGCTAATCAGTTTATTGATTTGGTTGACTATATAGTGAAACAAATTTCATTTCAACCTAAAATGTATCCAATCATCCACAAAAGATTAAAAATTAGAAAATGTGTACTGACCCAGCAGAATTCTTTATATTATAGAGAAAGTAAAGAATTGATTGAGATATTGAGAATATATGACAATAGACAAAACCCAGCTAAGGTGAAATTTAAGAAAGCTGACAAAGATTAATTGAGGTAACAAACTAACCGCAATGACGCAAAGATTTCGCAAAGGACGCTATTAGTTTACAAAAGCAAATTGTGTCCTTTGCGTTTTTACTTCGCGACCTTTGCGGTAAAAAATCAAAATATAATTATTCCTCACCATCCTCATTCGTTTCCTCATCCAAATCCAAACTCACGCTTGCTTGCTCTAGTCTGCCTTGGGCAAAATCGACAGCGAAGTCGATAAATACTTTGTGGGAGGAGGTGAACATGAATTGTTGTTCGCCCGTTTTTTCTATAATATTTCGGGTAGCCATGGTACGCAAAAACTGTCGGCGTGATTCGGAATCACGGAGTTGTTTGTTGGCTTTTATAAGATCTTGATAGGATGAGTTTTCGAAGTAGCGATCAATTTGGTCATACTCAAATGGAGCATACTGCAATTGGTCCATAAAGTTTTTGCCATCTTTGTCCAACTCATAACTTAGCACGGCCATAAATACACATACATCTCTGGAGAACTGTTCCTTGGTTTCGAAACTAATTAGGTATGCATATTCACTCTCTATCTGCAAACCATAATTGAAACTTTCTTTGAAAAAAGATATATAAAAATCTCTGTTCTGTTTTAAAGTTTCAAAATTTATTTCGTTCTGGCGTAGCAGAAATCTGCCGGCCATCAGTTCATTAACTATTTCTTTATGTTGCTTAGGATATTCCATATTGGTAAATTTTAATTTTGGGTACTTTTAATGTTACGTGTGTGGTTCTTATAGTTGTATACTTACTCAATGAATCGAACTCTTTGGTGAGGTCGTCTTCGAACAATAATGAAGTGATTGAGAATAATTTTTCTGTTTCTACTTGGTTGTATTCATTTTTTAGTGACGATGATGCCCACTTGAAGAAATCGGGAACTGGCATTTGTGCAATCAAATCGTCTTTATATTTATCTTTATTAAAAATCCACATTTCATCTTTCACCAATTCCTCAGTCATTATAATATCTTCCACATTCTGAAACTGCATCACAAACTCTTTGGCATTATAATACATTTCATCACTATATGGATTGTCGCGAGTAACTTTAAGCATGGGCGGAGTCTTAACTCTGGCAGGCTTTTTCAGGAATTCTATCCAGCCAGTTAGAATCAAACTTTCGGTGCGTATACGTTCTATTAGTGGCAATAATTCATTGGTCAATATTTTCGATTGGCTCAATAAATCATGATTGGTTTGTACCAAAAAGAAATATATTTTTTCAAATTGTTTCCTGATAGTTTCATCATGGAAATTGAGTCGTTTCACATTTAAGAAATTGGAAACATCTAATAATTGACTCACCACACTTTGTGCATGATTAATATCCAAAATTGCGTTTAGCGGTTGTATATAATACTCAATCCAAAAGGTGGCTTTTTCAACTTTTTCTTTATAATCAATTTTGCTCACATTCGATTTTAGTTCACGCGTTTCGGCCAATAATCTCAAGGTGTTTTTTTCAATTGATTCGAGGAATGCATATATCTCACTATATAATTCATCTAGGCGTTTTGACAGTATAACTTTATCACCATTAATACCATCTACAATAAGTCTAAACAAATTTCCGATACTATTATTATACTTCTGAATTGCCTCGGGCAGCATGGGTTTGAACTCACGCAATACAAACTGGAAAAGATTATATACTTCGCCGCTAAACTCTGCATCATCGCCCACTACACGAAGTATTTTATAATCGAAAAGTTGGTGTTCAATTTGTCCGAATCTGATTTCAAATTCTCTGAAAGAACGCAGAGGAATACTGCCCTCGTTATTTTGTTTCTCAAATAAATATACCATCGCATCAAAATGCGTAGCTAAAAAGTTGAGTATTGTTTTTGGTTCTGCTTGCATGTTATTATAATATAATTAATTTAACATAGCAGCCTCGGCATATACTGCATGATGATTTTCATTGATAACAATTTTGCCGGCAGATGGATATATAAAGTAGTATTTCCCAAATCCTGGAACGGCATCAGGTGCTGCAAAAATGGGAATGAAGTGATGCTCTCTGCAGAATCTTACCAATTCTGGCCTGTTCTGTTTGTCAATAGTTGCCACCTCATCAATAAACAATGCGATACGATTTTCTTCATCGGTAATGGCAAGTCGGTTTATTATATTCATTACTATAACCAAACGAATCATTTTGTCAGTTCCATCACTTTCTATCTGCTCACTCAAATCCACTGGGCGACTGGTTCCTTTGCGTGTTAGGTGAAGTGTCATATCAAACAAATCTTCAAATTTTATTTTCTTGCTCGTATCCAAATAATGATTCAATATTTGCAAGTTTTCACTTTGGTCGAAGTCGAACATCAATTGCCCTTTTACCTCTTGTATCTGACTAATTTTTTTCAACTCATCCATCAGTCTGCGGTTTTCTATCAACTCTATTCGCAGCGATTCAATATCCGATATTCTGGTTTTGCCCAACTTCTGGTTGAAGTTATTCACCACGAATTCTTGGAACTCTTCAAAGCGTTTTAATAAAGTAAATGCTGGATTTGCAAACTGTGTACTGATACTTTCTAACAAGCCTTCTATACTACGTTCTTTGCTATCTATCAATCCCATTTCTTCATCATAATAACTAATGAAATCTTGCTCGCTGGCAAAGTTGCTAACCAGCTTTTCTTTTAGCTTATTAAACAAGCTATCTTTTTTCGATTTTAATATATTGCGTTCTTCTGTTTGTATTTTTATACGTTTATATAATCTATCCAAATCCAATTCACTTTCCGCCTCTACCGAAGTAAGTCCCATACTCTCCAAATCCATTTTGAAACCTTGGATTTCCGTCAATCGGTTTTCGTACCTGTCCCTATTGCTGCGGGCTTCTTCGAGGCGAAGCTGCTGGGCTTCTATATCCTTTTTAATTCCGGTCGACTGTTGTTCTAAATTCTTTTTGGTCAACAATAACTCTTTTACCTCATCTTTAATTGTTGTAATACTTTCGGTTAGTTTGGGTCTGGTTTTTAGTTCGGCCAATTTGAATTTAATCAACTCAATTTCGCGAAGTATATGTTCAAGTTCGTCTTGTGTTTTTTGTTTGTCTTGTACTACTTTCAGCAATACTTCTTGTTGTTGCAAATCGAGTGTATAATCTGCCAATTCAGCTTTTAGTTCTTCTATAGTTTTCAGGTCTTTTATTACAAGTCCTTTTGTATCTATTTCTCCATCAAACAAGTTTAGTTTCTTCCCGGTCTTGCTAATTTTCTTTAATATATTACCAATAGGCAAAGTGCTAATTTGTTCGCTAAATATCGTGTTCAACAGCTTCCTGTCAGCTTCTTTCTCAGCAATATTATGTATTAATAGGTTTTTATAATTATTAATTTGTTGCTCGTGCAAGTGTACTCTTTCTTTTAATGTTTTTATTTTTTGTTCTAATAATGGGGTGGTCAAATTTTGTATATCCACCATCGTAATTCTGCTTTCTATTTCCTTACGATTCTTATCATAGTTTGCCAACATTTCGTTAAGGATAGGAACACCTTCATAACTATTAATCAGCTTCAGTTTATTCTCTTTTTCCAGTAATTGAAAAGTTTTGTTTTCAGTATCGGAATCGTTCTTTCCTTGCTTACGTGTTAGGTCTTCTTGCTTCGGATTTAATTCCTCACTTATATACATACGCACACGATCCATTTCGCTGCGTTCTTTCATCACATTGTCTTGCAGGGCGGGTACAGTTTCTTCATATTGTTTGCTAAAAGCATAATATAATTCACTAATTGCTTTTTGTCTGGCAGCATATTGTCCCACAGAATCTCTGAACTCTTCAAAATCGCCACGAACAGCTTTTATATTTCTTATCTCATTATTAATACGAGAAAGATCGGTGATGTCTTTTTTATTTTTTTGCGAGAAATTCAGTTCCTCCATTTCCCTGTTGTCCGAAATCAATAAAGCTTCTTTCAGGTTTTTGTTGGTGATAAGTTTGGTATTAATAAGGTAACGATAAATTTTAGAGAAGTTATTGCTCAGCCCATCCATTCTCACTTTATCATCGAGCCACACCACGCCATTGTTCTTACGGCCACGTTGGTATACTTCCATAAATACTTCACGTTTGTCTTTGTACTCATATAAAGTAACGCCCTGTTTCAAAAGGTTTTCTTTCACTTCCTCAAACTTCCGCAACTTATTATCTTCATCCACAAAGTAGTCTTTATCATAGGCACTGTCAATGCGATAATACTCGAGGTTGCTGTCGCTGTCACGTTTTACCAAAATGGTATAATATGATTTCTTGTGAATCTCGAACAATATATAACTTTGGTTGGGCGATGGGAAATAATGGTGCAAAGTCTCCTTATCGCCACGACGCTGACCACTAAAAGTCATTTTGTTGCCATCAACAATAAACAAAAAGTTGAGTGCGTATATCAGGGTCGATTTACCCACGTTATTTGGCCCCACCAATTGTAGCGAATCGCAGTCGCCCAAGTTGATCTCGGCTTTTTGATATACTTTGGTATTGATTAATATGATTTTATTCAGCATGGTCTAATTTATAAATGTTATGCGAAATTAGCCAAGCAATCGATGTGGTTACGGACAGTTTTTGCACAAAAGGTAAGATGGTTATAATGATAGGATTAAGGAGATTTAAGAACAAGGATTAACGAACAGCGATTTTTGAAGTGCTGACGCCTGATTCTTATAGGTGTTGTCAGTCTGAGTTTATCGAAGACGGCATTCGGAGGGAGATTTTTGTCGCCCTTCGATAAACTCAGGATGACAAACCTTCTGTCAGTC
>JANYDJ010000002.1 GCA_025363675.1 Flavobacteriaceae bacterium
ACTTTCAAAACCATTTCAGAAGCTACCCAAAGTGATTCTAACTTTACACACGTGTTTACCGAGCCTGGTGTATATCATATAACTATTACCTCTTCTGGTGCGATATATGACCCTACAACTGGTACTAACCGAATATGCGAAGCAACTTATCCAGATACCACAAATGGATTCCAAAAACCTATTATAGTATATGTACTAAGAACTCCGCAAGCCCGATTCTTTAACCAACCAGTGGCTTGTGTGGGCGATAAAGTTCCGTTTATTAATATGAGCGATACAGAATTGGTATTCTTGAATTATGATTTTGGAGATGGAACAGCAATGGCTCATGATACCAGTATCAGATATAAAGATTCAACCAAAGTACACAAAGTAACTGACGATACTACTTGGCATGTATTTACCAAAGCTGGAATTTATAAAATTCTGTACACTCCTAAACTACACCTTTGCCCCGATGATACCTTTGGAACTATTACTATTGATAGTGTAAAAGCAAACTTTGGATGGGACCCTACTGTAGAAATTCCCAAGTTCCACTTCTTAGATAGTAGCTCAGGCAATGTGATAAGTTGGAAATGGGATTTTGGTGACCCTAAATTAGGAAGTGCCAATAACTCAACAATGAGAAACCCAGATGTAGATTACAAAGAAGATACGGGTGAATTTAATGTTTGCTTATTCGTAACCAATGGGCGATGTACGGATACTATTTGCAAGAAAGTACAGAATAACTTTGATGTAAATGTGATTATACCAAACAGCTTTACACCTGATGGCGATGGGAACAATGATGGATATTTCTGCGAAACCAAAGGATTGTCAACTCACGATTCTACACCATACGAGCTTTGGATTTATAACCGTTGGGGAGAACGTGTATTCCACACTACCAATGCTACAGAACAATGGAATGGCAAAAACCAAAACGATGGAGCTGTTTGCCCAGAAGGTACTTACTTCTTCAACTTCAAATGGAAGTTACGTGCTTGGAAAGAACCCAAAAAAGCTGAAAACTTCTTTGAGCAGACGTTCATTACAAGACCCGATGAGAAAAAGCCTTGGGGTGTTGCCAAAGGAACAATTACACTGATACGGAAAAACTAATTTTTATAAAAACAAAAAGCCGCCTACTAAAAATAGGCGGTTTTTTTTTGTTTTAATATCAACAAGCACAAATATTATAATACCGTTATAGAATAGACAATAGTTCATTTTTTGTTTTACATTTGTAGCAAGTTTTTTAGCCGCATGGCTGCTGAGAATTAAATATGAAATTTAGAAAAAACATAAACTCCACCCTATTTTTTGCCTTGATAATATTAAGTGCGAATGCTCAAGATCCTGAATTATCGCAGTATTACAATTCACCATTATATACCAATCCCGCCTTTGCTGGACTAAGTGGAGGGAATAGGGTGGCACTGAATTACCGCAACCAGTGGCAAGGCAACTTCATTAGTTATGCTGCCGCTTTTGATGCAAACTTACCCAAAATAAATAGTGGTTTGGGGGTATTGGTGTTTAGCGACCAAATATCGCAAGGTACTATACAAACAAATTCAGCTTTGCTCAGTTATGCCTTTCATACCAAATTAAATTATGACTGGACAATGAGTTTTGGTTTACAAGCAGGTCTTCAACAAAGACAAGTTGATTGGAATAAATTACTTTTTGCCGATGCTATAAATCCCATTAATGGAGTGCCCGGCAGCACCAAAGAAAAGACACCAGGTAATGCAAGCGTTCTATACCCCAATTTTAATACCGGAGCTATCGCTTATTCTGACAAGGCATTTGTAGGACTTGCAGTACATAACCTAACCAGACCCAATAACTCATTTAACGGATATAATGGCGACGGATCACGCTTAGCAACACGCATTACGATGCATGGTGGAATTGTTTTAAAACCAAATCCTAAAATTAAAGACCTCATCATTTCACCCAATATATTATTGATGGTTCAAAATAGATTTACCCAAGTAAATTTAGGCTTTTATATAAGCAAGCACAATTTCCTTACTGGCATTTGGTATAGGCAGACCGCCCACAATGGCGATGCACTAATAGCCATGATAGGTTTTAAAAAGAATAACTTTAAATTCTGTTATAGTTACGATTTCACCATTAGCAGCCAGCAGTGGGCCAACCCAGGTTCGCACGAGTTGAGTTTGATATGGGTATTTTTTAAAGGTGACCGCTATGGGCAGAAAGATTTTAGCAAGATTAGCTGCTACGGATTTAGATAGATTATTATACTATATAATATAGCATACATTCTATATCATTATAATGCTATAGAACTATTCTTCCAGCTCTATTATACCACTGTTCATTTCCTTTTTCATATTCATTATTTTCTCAAGCCACATAAGCATGGCTGGTAGTAATAATAAGTTTAATACCATCCCAATGAGAAGCGTAATAGAGGTGAGGACTCCCAAGGCTACGGTTCCGCCAAAGGTACTAAATGCAAATATAATAAAACCGCAGAATAATATTACAGAAGTATATACAATACTCACTCCCGATTCTATAATAGTTTCAGTAACTGCAGGTCCTATCGCCCAATTATTTTTCTTTAAGAAATAACGATATTTTGCCAAGAAGTGTATAGTGAAGTCGATGGAGATACCGTAGGTAATACTGAATATGATGATAGTACTTGGTTTTAAATGTATATCAAAATAACCCATTATACCGAGTGTCATTATGAGTGGGAGTATATTGGGCACAAGCGAAATCAATATCATACGCCAGCTAAAAAACAACATAGCCATAAGCAAACTATTTATTAGTAGTGCAAGTGCCATTGAACCTGTGAGGTTATTTATTAAATAGGAATTTCCCTTTAAGAATATAATACTGGTCCCAGTTAATTTTACATCGTATTCTTTGGGATTAAAAATGGAGTCAACTCGGAGGCGTAATTCATTGCGTAGCTTTTCTGTTTCCACACTACCTATATCTGCCATTTGCACACTGATACGTGCTGTTTGCCAAGTACTGTCAACCAAACCTTTCATCAATTGGTTATTACCCGATTTTTTATTGAGTTTTAAATAACTTCTCAAAGCTACAAATTCTTCCTGTGGGGGCAATGCATAACTCTGCGGATTATAATTATGAAAAGCTTGGCTTGCAAATTTGATCATTTCCAATAAAGAAACGGGCTTGCTAAGTTGTGGATATTCGCTCAGGATTTTTTGCAGACTGTCCATTTTCTCAAATGAACTAATAGAGTTTTTAAAAGTTGCTTTTTTCTTACTGTCAACTGAAATTTCAAGAGGCATTACACCATGAAAATGATGTTCGAAAAAACGCAAATCAGTATATACTTTGTCCTTTTTGGGTAGGTCGTCTACTATATAACCGATGGCTCTAACCTGCATAAAACCCCATACAGAAACAAGTGTGAGAACAGCTACAATACCATATATCCATTTACGATGGTGCATCACCACACGGTTACACCACTGCATAAGTCCGCTCATGTGTACATTATCTAAATGCTTGGTTTGCTTTTGAGTGGGTGCAGGTAAATAGGAATATACAATGGGAAGAAAAATTGCCGACAAAACATAAATTACCATGATATTAATAGCTGAGACCACCGAGAAATCGTCGAGCAGCGAACTACCTGTAAAATTGAACACGCCAAAACCCACTGCGGTAGTAACATTGGTAAGAAAAAGTGCCAGGCCGTTTTTGGCAGTTACCCTAGTAATGGACAACATTTTGCTTTTATTTTTTCGATACTCTTGATGGTATACATTAAAAAGATATATACAATTTTGAATACCGATAATCACTATTAAGGGTGGCACCAAACCTATGAGGGCTGTTACCTTATATCCCATTAGCCCCACCGTTCCCAAAGTAAATACAACACCCAACACCACCACTACTAATGAATAGCCTACTGCCACCAACGAGCGGAAGAAAAACCACATAATAACCATGGTGATAAGCACACTAAAAAGTGTGAACATTTGCAGCTCATTCCTAATTTTGGTAGCATATATAGTTCTTATATAAGGCAGCCCCGAAAAGTGAACTTCTGTATTTTGTTCTTTTTGAAAAATATTTGCCAACTCCTCAATCTGAGCAACCAACGCTATACGGTCTTTGGAATCGAGCTGTTCTTTTTTAAGGGTGATTCCCATCAATGTAACATCGCCCTTTTCATTAATAAGTAAGCCCTTGTAAAAACTTAAATTTTTGATAACCTTTGCCAAACTATCCAGCTCGTTTTGTGTTTCGGGCGGTTTTTGAAACATACGACCAATGGCGAAATGACCATTATCATCGCCAAACTCATCTCTACTTTCTACTTTGTCTATTTTATAAATATGGCTAATGGAAACCACTTTCTCTATGCCATTAAGCTTTTGTATACTTTCAGTTAGCTTGTACCAGGCTTTGAAATAGGGGAGTTGGAAAAGTTTATCACTCTGCACCCCAAGTACCATTACACTTCCATCTTCCCCAAATTTTTGCTTAAAAGCTGTGTAATCTATATAATCGCTATCATCTTTGGGAATTACTTTGGCAAAATCATAGGCTATTGAAACCTTGCGTGCCTCATAAGCCATAAAGCCTGTAAACAACCCCAACACTATCAGTAACAGTACTCTTTTCCTAACTAGGAACGCTGCTATTTTGAGCCACATAGAATTTTAATGAGTGATAAAAAAGGCCACAAATGTACGGGGAAAAAGAGGCTGAATTTAAACCGAATGATAAAAGGTGACAGCCAGCTAACAAATAAATTGAAAACAATATCTTTGTTTGGCATTGCTGCTATCTCTAATTATTTTTTTCTTTGATGGGTATCCAAATTTCCTCCTCAGAATTTGGATCGTTGTTTTTATATTTTTCACCCAATATTTCAAAGTGCGGTTTGTTGTCTAAATAATATGCGGAGTTGGGTATCCACGTTCCGTAGATATATTCAAATATTTTTGTATCAGTGCTTAAACCTTTATATAAAAATACGGCATATAGCCCTCCTGTTAATATATATGTTTCCATTTCATTAGGGATAAAATCGAAGTTAGTGACCTCTATGGCTGCCCATTTCTCAAAATTGGTATGTGGGCTAAACTTTTCAAAGTATAATGAATCATATATCTGTATCGAATAAAGCTGATTGCCCACGTTGTTTTTGATTTGGTTTTTTTGGGGCATAAAGTTTCGCCACAATTCGCCTGTTTTATTATCAGACAAAGACATGGTGATTCGTTTACCAAGTAATTTTTTCTCAAGTAATATTTCTATTTTTGGGTCCATATATAGTTGTGGGTTGTCAGTTGTGAGTTGTGGGGCCATTCTGCGAAAGCAACTCTCGCAACTGACAACTCACAACTGTTTTACTTCGTATTCTCCATCAAATAAATCAATTTTTGTCCATTAATGGTTTGCGATGTTTCCAATAATAAATGATATTCATCAACACCAATAATTCGGTACGTAATTATCATTTCATACATCATCCCAAAATTGCCTGTCATTGCAGAATCGACTTTATAGTCCAATTGTACACCTCCCTTACTTTCAAATATATTAAAAAATTGTTTGCCAAACATGTGAGAACCGTCTATATAAGCTTTTCCATTTCCGTCGCTGCCCATTTCAAATTTCACACCCTTTCTTTGGGTCAATTCTTTTTTGGTAAACTCGTCCATTCCTTTGCTACTGTCTGATAAGAATAATATATTAGGTGTTTCTGTTTTCTTACCATTAACGGTAGTTGTTAAAGTAGAGCTGCTGGTTCCCAAATCTACCACTTGCCATGTTTTTCCCAACATAAGTTTCTTTGCTTCTTCCGAAGTGCGAACTGTTTGTGGCAGCTTGGAGCTTGGTCCTCCGCCGCATGAAATTAAAAATCCACTGAGGAGTATTATAAAAGTTTTTTTCATATTGTTTTTGGTTTATCTGTCATCAGTAAAAAAAATACAATTACCAGATAACAGTTTTTTGCTTGCAATGATAGGAAATATTATTGAAAAAATATTATGTAATATATAAGGCGAGTTAGCTCCTCAACCTTACTTAAAAATCCGTTTATCAAAAGGAAACTTAGCAGTGCTGAGTATTTTAATTTTAGAAAAATCTGGATGATTCGGGTTCACGAGAATATTATAGTCGCCCTGTGTTACTGCTGAGGGAATTTGCATCACACAATATTTATTGGCCAATACAAACTTATCGCCAATAGCCTGTGTAGAGCCAGGATGCGGGAAGGTATTCCAATCTTTTGGTAAAGCAGATTCATTTAATTTTTTAATAGATATATTATCTGGAATATATATAGTCATCATTACATAGTCGCCGGGAATTGTGGCGAGTGTAAAATGCACCGCTACCTCAGCCATGGCAAGCGAACGATTAGATGCCAAATATATTAATTCAACACCAATCGAATTCCATCTTGCACCTTTTATAGCAGCACCTTTTCCTGAAAGCGGAGTGGCGAATTTTGCCCGAGATAGTTTATAGGCCTCCACCTTTTTAAACGAGTATTCCGTAGTTTATTCGGGTAAGCTCGCTTAATATTAATTCTTTTCCGTAGGAATCTCTGAGCAGCTCCATGGGCTTCATATTACCCAACGAAAAATTAGGTGTATCGAGCCAAAGTTTAAATTTACCCATATCGCCAAACACATCGAGACCCACATTGGTAACCTCGGCCATCTCAATAATTTTTTCTGATTGGCTGGGTTTAAAATTTTTCGATGCTTGCTTGTAGCGGTGCAACGACTTGGTAGATATATCTAAAAAACTGGCCCAATCATTTTCGGTGAAAGGGGCCTGATGCTGAATTAAATCAAAAAGAGAGTAGGGAATACCCATACGGATAGCGGTAATGATAAGCATCTTGTTAGAAAGAAAATCATCATAGGTAACATTGGTTTTTCCTTGCACAAATTTATAATTTGTGGCGGAACTCTTAAACATGGTTGAAACTTCTTTGTTCAACTTCTGCTCGATATTTAGTTTAATGGTAGCCATAATATTTTTCCTGACATTTGTCCACAAAAATAAGACATTTTTCCTAATATCAAAACAAAACTTACCAATGATTAATAGTTAATGATTTCACCTCCGCATGGCATTAACCATCAACAACTAACCATTTACCATCATTAATTAACTCACACATTCACTTCCCCATTCCCATCCGTAGTAAGCACCTCGCTCATATAATCAAAAAAAGGTCGGATGGATTTATATAGTGTGTTGGCAGTTTTTAAAAAATCGGGAGCTATAATATCCTTGTCTTTAAAATTGTGGCGGAATATAAATTGTTTGTGCCTGATTAAATCGATTGCAGGGTGGTCTTTGGAGTAACCTTTGGGAGCTGTTAATACTTGCTCACCTGTAATGCTACCAAAACTTTCAGCAATAGATTTTTTTTTCAGCAGTTTGTTCCAATCGGTATATTTTTCGGCAATATCTTGTCTTATACGTTTTAAATCATCGGGATTGGGGCCCCAAAAACCACAGGCTAAGAATGAGTTGCCAGGTTTAATATTCATATAATATCCGCCACGTTTAAATTTGGTAGCTCTTTGCAAACTTAAGGCAAACCGTGCGTTGTATGGAGATTTGTCTTTACTAAATCGCACATCAGTATATATTCTAAAAATACTTTTTTTGCCCGATTCATTCACCAGTTCATCATGTTTGTTCATCTCTAAAATAAGAGCATCCACAAACGAACACACATTCTCATGTGCTTCTATATAAGTTGGTTTGTGGGCATTAAACCAGTCGCGGTTATTATTCTCCGAAAGGTTTTTGAGAAACGCTATAGTGTTTTTATCAATTTGAACTGCAGCCATATGTTCAGCAATATTAAGTTGAACTTTAATGAGTCGCAAATTTTTTATATAACTACGCACCAAATATCACAAACCATGCTTTACCTTTGCCCGATATTAATTTGGATAAAAATATTTATCCAAATTAATATAAAAAGAAAAGTATTGTTATAGTCTGTTAGTCATTAGTCATTAGTCATTAGTCATTAGTCATTAGTCATTAGTCATTAGTCATTAGTGCCATGCGGCAGATAACTCACTACTGTTGGCCTACGGCAATTGAAACAGAGAACAGACTAACTACTAGATGACTAACAGACTAACGACTGAATGCAAGTACTAACCACCCAACCTTATGCCCTTGTGTTCTCTTTAATAGAGGACAAGGATTTGGGATGGACCATTGAGCCCCATGTGGTGCAAGTAAACACGAAAGGACAGCTTACACTTACCCACCAAAAAGTATATGCCAATACGCTATCCAATTTCCCTAAAGTTGATGTGCCCGAAACTCGAAAAATACTATCGCTATTGCATGAAGTAAGTCACGATGCTATCTTTCATCAGTTTGCTGATGCCAAAAGCAAAAAGAAAATAAAAGCTCATGATTTTTTTGAGAAACATATAACACCTGAGTTTTTGAAAAAACAGATTAGACCTTATGTGGAGCGGAGAATTGGCAAAGTGCTTCCCTTATTAAAAGGACTGAACTTTTATATGAAAGGGAACAATGATAATCCCGCACACCACAAGCTTGAAATTGCAGAAGGAAATGCAACAGTGCTGTTCCATTTCAAAAAAGGGATTGAAGGATTGCGATATTTTGCCACCATTAAACACGACAATAAAAGAGTCGATTTTATTAATCAGTTTTCGCGGGTTATATGCCAACACCCAGCCTTTATGATGGTGGATAATATAGTATATACATTTGCCGAAGAAGTGGAAGGTGTAAAGCTCACTCCTTTCCAAACCAAAAAATATATAGAAGTACCGCAAACTGCGGTTGATAAGTATCTGCGAACATTTGTGGTGCAGTTGCTCGAGCATTACGATGTATATGCAGATGGTTTTGAAATTGTGAATGAGAAGTTTGTAGCAGAACCCATTATTACCTTGCAGCAATGGGCAGATAAGTATTATTTATTGCTCTCATTCAAATACGGAAATTCGGATTTTCATTATCACTCCACAAAAAAAACCCATGTAAAAATTGATAAAGAAAATGGGCAGTATATATTCCGCAAAATAAAAAGAGCTGGAGAGTGGGAGCAGTTCAAATATCAGGTTTTGATAGATGGCGGATTGGTGAATGACAATGGCTCCTTATTTATAGCGGGCAATGGTCAACTAATAGATACCATTACCTGGCTTAATACCCATAAAGAATCGTTGCGAAAAGCAGGTTTTGAAATTATACAACAACTCAATCGCAAATACTTTTTGGGCGAGCAGACCTATAGTATAGAAATGGCGGAAGGAACCGATTGGTTCGACCTATTGGTAAAAGCAAAGTTTGGCGAATACGAAATGCCCTTTCATATACTGCGTGATCATATATTAAAAGGCCACCACGAATTTGAATTGCCCAATGGCGATATAGCTGTGATACCTGACGAATGGTTCGAAAAATTTGGGAACATTATGGAAATTGCCGAGCATGGCGATGGACAGTTGCGGTTGAAAAAATATCATTTTGGTTTGTTGGAATCACTGTGGAGTAACCAAGAAAATCGGCGAACACACTGGGCAGATAAACTTAAAGAAATGGTGGCTACCGATTCAGAAAAAAAAGAATCATTACCAATCAATTTCGATTGCACTTTGCGAGAATATCAGGAACATGGTTTTCAGTGGTTTTACTATCTGCAAAACAATGCCTTTGGTGGAATTTTAGCAGATGATATGGGATTGGGTAAAACCATACAATCACTATGTTTATTGCAAAAAGAAAAAGAAACGCATACTATTGAAAAAGAGCTGGTATTTGAAAAAATAGTGCAACCAAATTTGAAACAAGGTTCCTTGTTTCAGCAGCCAGTTAATGACGATATTATAATAGAAACCACTACCAAAACACCTCCCGATAAACCCCGCAAAACTTCTTTAATTGTAGCCCCTACCTCACTTATATATAATTGGCTATCGGAGGCCGAAAAGTTTGCACCCGGCTTAAAAATATTGGTACATAGTGGGCAGGGTAGAAACAGAGATATATTAAATAAATTCCCATCATACGATGTTATCATAACCACATACGGAACTATGCGGGCTGATGATGACCTGTTTAAAGAATTCCACTTTCATTATATTATATTAGACGAAAGTCAGGCAATAAAAAATCCTTCATCGGTAACTGCTAAATCTATTTTCAAATTAAGGTCGCAGCACAAGCTTACTTTAACGGGTACACCGGTAGAAAACAGTATAACAGATTTATGGAGTCAGATGAATTTTGTAAATCCCGGATTGCTGGGCAGTTTCCATTATTTCAATGAGCATTATGTAGTGCCGATAGAGAAGGGAAAAGACGAGGCCAAATCGCAGAAGCTACAGTTATTGGTTAAGCCTTTTATATTGCGTAGGACCAAAAGTATGGTGGCTCCCGATTTACCATCGAAAACAGAGCAGATAAGATTTTGCGATATGCACGAAGGGCAGAAAAAACTATATGAAAGCACCAAATCTGCATATAGAAATGAATTGCTGAAAAGCCTTGGCGACCGCAGCTTTACCAAAAATAAGTTCTCCTTTTTTCAGGGTCTCACCAAACTGCGATTGCTTGCCAACCATCCCTATATGGCCGATAAAGAAAATGAAGAAACATCGGGCAAGTTTGAAGAAGTGATATACCTTGCCAATAAAGCTTTGTCGCAGGGGCATAAAATTTTAATGTTTAGTCAGTTTGTAAAACAGTTAGATATCTACAAAAAACATTTTGATGCAAACGAAGTAAAGTATCTTTATCTGGACGGTGCAACACCCGCACTCGACCGCAAAACATTGGTAAAAGAATTTCAACAAAACAATGATATCAAACTCTTTTTAATATCGCTAAAAGCTGGAGGATTTGGATTGAACCTAACCGAAGCCGACTATGTATTTTTGCTCGACCCTTGGTGGAACCCAGCAGTAGAGCGGCAAGCCGAAGACAGAAGTCACCGTATCGGCCAAACAAAAAATGTGTTTATCTATAAGTTTATTAGCCGCGATACCATTGAAGAAAAAATATTGGGACTGCAAGAACGTAAAAATATTTTAGCCCAAAGTATCATTCAAGTTGATGAAGGAGGCTTTAAACAAATTAAGGCGGAGGATATGTTGGAACTTTTTAGTTGACATGTTTGCATTAAAACCTACTTTTGCATTTCAATTTAAAAAAACCTATAAAAAAAAATGAAAAAATTAGTACTTATTTTATCCTTGGTTACAGCATTTACCTTTGTAAAGGGCCAAGGCCGCTCAGTAGATTTAGCCGTTACAAGTATTGCAAGGCCAGATAGGATTCCTGATGGCGGGCCTATTGATTTGAGCTTTACCGTAAAAAATGGAGGAACAGATATGCTTAAAACTGGAGACAGTATATTCTATCAAATAGTAATTCCTAATTATTCTCTAACATTACCTGGCGGAGGTGCTTTTCTACTTTCAATTCTTGCTAAAGATATACCTAGCGGCGACAGCGTTACTATAAATCTCAAAGCAAATCTTAATGTGAATTGGAATCCAAGTAGCAAAAATAACTTTTGTATAGGGGCACTTGCCATGAATAGAGGAACAGATTCAATTAAGTTGGAAACTTCAGCAACTTTAGGAAATAATTCTCTTTGTCGTTTGACTCAGTTTGGTGCATGGGACGCAGGTGTTCAAAGCATCGGAGATCTAGCTTCTTTCAATGTGTTTCCTAACCCCGCCCATGGCTTTTTCAATATATCATATACTACTGAAAACACAGGCGATGTTACTATTCGTTTAATGGATTTAACAGGACGTGATGTAATGCCTGCTATCAAACAGAAACAACAAGCTGGTATAAACGTTGAGCAAATCAATACCGAAAATTTAGCAGCTGGTGTATATATATATCAGGTTAATATTGATGGCCGTTGCCAAAGTGGAAAAATTACTGTAGAGTAATTTATATATAACAATTTTTTTAAGCCCAGAAGTACGAATAGTGCTTCTGGGCTTTTTGTTTTGGCACCGTAGAATAATATTGGATAACTTTTTAACAGATTTTTTGGCTTGCATTTGTCCAGTCGCAAAACAAATAGTAATTTGCGGGCGTTTTAAAACAGGTAGAACTTTTGGCAAGAACATAACTACCAAAAGTTAAAAAAAAATAAAAATGGATTCATTAAAAAATAAATTTGCAGAGAAAGCTCTGCCAGAAGTAGTAAAGATTAAACAATTTGCAAAAGCCCATGGCGACAAAGTAATAGGCACCTATACCATTGATGATATATATGGTGGTATGAAAGGAATTACTGGCCTGGTTACTGAAACCTCACTGCTCGACTCTAACGAAGGAATACGATTTCGAGGATATTCAATTCCTGAGTTGCGAGAAAAGCTTCAACATTTTGTTGAGGGCGGAAGCGAACCAGTACCCGAAGCTATTTTTTATTTGATGTTGATGGGCGAACTTCCATCGAACGAAGATGTGCAAAATCTCACCAATAATTGGGCACGCCGTGCTATAGTTCCCCGCCATGTATTTAATGTACTGGACGCACTGCCACGTGCCACACATCCCATGACCCAGTTTACCATTGCTATAATGGCTATGCAAACCGAAAGTGTATTTGCCGCATCATATCGCAAAGGCATCAATAAAAAAGATTATTGGGATCCTACTTATGAAGATGTAATGAATTTGATTGCACGCCTACCCCGTGTGGCAGCATATATATACCGACGTACTTATAAAAATGATGAACATATAGAACCCGATCCAAAGCTTGACTGGGCGGGCAACTTTGGCCACATGCTGGGTTATGATGAACCAGATTTTGCCGAGTTGATGCGTTTATATATGACCATACATAGCGACCACGAGGGTGGCAATGTATCGGCCCACACAACACATCTGGTTGGCTCAGCACTTAGCGACCCTTATCTTGCATTTGCCGCAGCCATGAATGGACTTGCCGGCCCTTTGCACGGATTGGCAAACCAAGAAGTGATAAGATGGCTACAAGGAATGTGCGAATCATTAAATACAAAACGACCTACCAAAGAACAAATTGCACAATATGTAAAAGATACTTTAGCACAAGGCCAAGTAGTGCCCGGATATGGACATGCAGTGCTGCGTAAAACCGATCCAAGATTTGTATCGCAAATGGGCTTTGCAAAAAAACACATGCCCGACGATGATATGGTAAACACAGTGTGGAATGTATATGAAGTTGTTCCACCTATTTTAGAATCATTAGGAAAAGTAAAAAATCCTTGGCCTAATGTTGATGCACATAGCGGAGCATTATTACAACACTATGGAATGGTAGAAGAAGATTTTTATACTGTTATGTTTGGCGTTAGCAGATCACTAGGTGTAATGGCCTCACTCTGCTGGGACCGTGCCCTTAGTTTGCCCCTTGAAAGACCCAAGTCAATTACCACAGAAGCTTTAATGAAAATGATATAATATACTTAGGAGTAAGGGATAAGGAGTAAGGAGGCTGACGCCGAATGGCCCCTTACTCCTTACTCCTTACCCCTTACTCCTTATCCCTTATCCCTTACTCCTTACCCCTTACTCCTTATCCCTTACCCCTTACTCCTTATCCCTTACTCCTTCACAACTAAAAATATGAAAAAAATATACATACTCACACTTGCAGCTACTATCATGTTTGCTTGCAAAAACAGTCGTACCGCCGAACCCAAAATGGATGGTGGCGAAAGACAAAATTTTAAAACACAAAATGAAATTGATGCTGAAGTTATCAGTAAATATGTGGCTGAGAAAAAACTGAATGGCAAATATATAAACGGTGGAATCTATGCTGTTGTTTCTGATAGCGGCAGTGGCGATAAGCACCCAACCGTAAAAGATACTGTGGTGGTAGAATACCATGGTAGTTTTTTAAATGGAGTTATATTTGATGAAACCAAACCTGGTAAAACCATTACTTTCCCTTTATCTAACTTGGTAGAAGGGTGGAAAATTGGAATTCCCTATTTGAAAAAAGGAGGAAAAGCAACATTTGTAATACCCTCTTCTCTTGCTTATGGTGCACAAGGAAGTGGTGCTATTCCCGCAAACTCTGTATTATCTTTTGATATAGTTTTGGTGGACTTTAAATAAAATCTTGTGGCAAAACAAAACACAGTTTATGTGTGCCAGCAATGTGCTTTCGAGGCTCATAAATGGTTGGGCAAATGTCCTTCGTGCAATAGTTGGAATTCATTTGTAGAAGAATTTAAAGTTAAAACAAAAACCGGGCAAACTATGCCCAGCAGCGATCATAAGCCCACTCCCCTGCCCCAAATTTCTACTACCAGTAACCAACGTATTATAACACCCGATGAAGAATTTAACAGAGTTCTGGGAGGTGGAATTGTTCCAGGTTCATTAATATTAATTGGTGGCGAACCGGGTATAGGTAAAAGTACCTTAATGCTGCAAGTTGCTACTCAATTTACTACTGGAAATGTATTATATATATCGGGCGAAGAAAGTGGTTCGCAAATTAGGATGCGTGCAGAACGCTTAAATAAACTACCCGATAATTGTTATATACTAACAGAAACCGTTACCAAGCAAATTATCAAGCAAATTAAAGAACTGCAACCCGCACTGGTAATTGTTGATTCTATACAAACCATGCGGAATGAATATGTGGAAAGTGCCCCAGGTAGTGTATCGCAAATTAGAGAAACCGCTGCTGATTTTATGCGATTGGCAAAAGATGAAGATATCCCTATTATATTAATCGGACATATTACAAAAGATGGTTCGCTTGCGGGTCCAAAAGTATTGGAACACATGGTTGATACTGTATTACAATTTGAAGGAGACAAACATAATTTATATAGGATACTTCGCACTATTAAAAATCGTTTTGGCAGTACCAGCGAAATAGGAATATATGAAATGCAAGGCACGGGTTTACGGCAGGTAAGTAACCCATCTGAAATATTGGTTTCGCAGCACGATGGGCCTGTAGCGGGCATCGCCATTGGTGTAACACTTGAAGGCATGCGACCCTTATTGGTAGAAACGCAAGCACTTGTTAGCCCAGCAGTATATGGAACGCCACAGCGAACTACCACCGGCTACGATGCAAAAAGATTGAATATGCTTTTAGCAATTCTAGAAAAAAAAGCAGGACAAAGATTAGGCACACAAGACGTGTTTGTGAATATAACCGGCGGACTAAAAGTTGATGATACAGGAATTGATTTAGCGATTGTTGCTGCTATCATAAGTTCGTTTACTGATATACCTTTACCCGCTATGGCCACCTTTGCAGGCGAGCTGGGACTGAGCGGCGAGATACGCCCAGTAAATCGCATAGAACAACGCATTGCCGAAGCAGAAAAATTGGGCTATAAAGAAATATTTATTGCCAAAGGAAATTATCAGAAATCAATCAAATCAAAAATTAGTATCAATCCTGTTGGTAAAATTGAAGAGTTGATGGGGCTGCTTTTTGGATAGGAGTATATATATAGAAATTTATTTCTTCTTAAATTTCTCATCAATCAATAACGCTTCAAATATATAAGTTTTCAGTAAATCTATATCTATGTTTTTAATTTCGGTGAAGTCTTTATAATACACTTGTTTTCTATCTCCTTTGTCCAAGTAGTTGAGTTCGTCGTTCATTATAAAACCTTTACTGAATCCCATTCTCACACCATTATCTGTTTTCTTACTTCCCCACAAAACAGATGCAGGCCAAATAAAAAATACAGATTTATTTAAAAAATAATAGGAATAGGCGTTTAGTTTGAAAGATATATAATATGTTACAAAAAAACAGAACTTATAGAATGATAGGAGATGCCATTTTTGTTTGCAGAAGTGATAGTGGTGAAAGGAGCGAAGGGAGAGGTGCCCTGTGTGCGGT
>JANYDJ010000140.1 GCA_025363675.1 Flavobacteriaceae bacterium
CCTTAGGTAAAGACCCAACACTAATTGAACACAAGCCAGGTCTCCCTTCATTGTATATATAGAGGGGCTGAACTCCCCTCCCCAGCATATCATACAGCACAATAGTGCCCTCTGCTTTGTGGTTGGTGACAACACCAACCAAAGGCATCACACCAGGCATTCGTATATCTATATATAATACATCACTCGCAGGGTTGGGATACACCTGTATTATATTCTCTATGTGCTCTATGTGGTTTATAGTAGTGTGCAGCAGCGACCCGCTTGTTGCCTTGCAGCCGTTGGCATCGGTTACATGCACATAATACCTGCCCGTGGGCGGGTGTAGCAGCGAACTGGAAGTATTATATAATATAGTATCTTTGTACCACGCCCATGCTACCACAGGCCTGTTGGTGGTAACATATAAACTATCTTTTGCTTTTTTTACATTGGCAAACAATTGCGGCAGGAAACTTATTTTAACGGTATTGCTGGTGGCACCACATCCGTACTTATTAACTGCACTTACATAATAACTATTTGCAGTATCTACTTTTACACTTTGCGTAGTAACCTGCCCCATGTTCCATTTAAAGGTTACAAGTGGTGGATAGTTTATATCTTTTTGTTTGGCGGTTAATATAAAGCTGTCTTTATAGCAAAGTGGGTTACTTGCAGGACTATCAATATATACAACAGGTTGTGGCAGTATGCGGAACACTTTTGTTTTATATAATGAATCCATACAGCCCTGTTTGGTTATATATATAAGTTTGGCATTGTAATAACCTGTGTCCTGTACTATCAGTTTTAGTTTATTTGTAGTAACGGTATCATATTGTTTGGTGATACTATTTGGGAATTCTATGGTCCATTTCCGTTGTATTATAATGCTGTCCTTTCCACCGCTGCTGTCTGTTAGCGTAATGGTACTGTTGCCGCAGCTTGATATATAGTTTGGGGTGAAAAGGGGAATTACTTTGGGGTGTATGTTCACGTTGAACAGTAAAGCAGTACTATCTTGACAGTTGCTGTTGGAAGTGTGGGCAGCTAGTATATAATTTCCTGAACTATACGAATGGTTCACCACAACAGAATCTTCCCACCAGTTGTTGTTTGTATATATAACAGTATCTTTTCCATCTCCCCAATAAAGGTGGAGCGTATCTGTAAATTTATATGATATAGTTGTCTGTGCTTTGTACGCACCACAGGTATATATATCTTTTTTTGCCAGCTGTACTTTGGGCCTGTAAAACACATCTATGCTATCGCTCCGCACCAGCCTGTAGCCGCAGTTGTTCTTGAGCCCCGACAGTGTGACGAAATACCTGCCCGGCTTTTTGTAAAAGTGTACCGCATCTTTTGCATCCAAACTGTCTCCATCGCCAAAGTACCAGCGGAAACTGAGGAAGCCTGTGTCTGAGTTGTTTAGGAAACGGACGCTGTCGTTGGTGCATACGACAGTATCTGTACTAGTAATATAATCTAGTTTTATTAAAGGTGAATATATAGAAGGTGGGTAATAGGAATCATAGTGAGCTATATCATTGCATATATAATTGTCTGCATATCCGCAATACTTTCCTGCTTTATTGGGGTACGAAATAACTTTAGAGGTATCCCATCTCCATACTATAATTTTATTATTAGGTGTAAGGCGTAAATTGCCCAGATTTTCTAATGAAGAAATTTTGACATTATAAAAGCTGTTTTGCACTAATGGGTAAAGAGGTATTTGTATAATTCTACTATGCCTGTTAGCTTTTGGAATACCATAATTATAATCACAACTAACATATAGAAAAGAATCGTTAGGCGAAAATACACCATTAAAGGGGGTGCTGCCATATATATACTTATTCAATAAAGCATCGACCCGGTTTGATACTTTACCAGTTTGTTTGTCGAAATCATAAATGGCAATTACTGGTTGGAAAGGTTTATAGCTCATGTTCTGATTTAAATGGTTATACAAAGCGAGTTTATCTCCTTTATTTGACACATCTAAATAATGTGAAAGCATCCCATTATTCAATAGTGTAATAACAGGAACTGTGTCAATTCCATTCTTATCAATTTTGTAGCAGTATAACATGCTATCAGTATCAAGTCCTGAATTATATCCATTGCTCACAATATTTATTATCCAATATAGGGAGTCGCTAGCTTTTACATATTTAAATTCTAAGGATTTAAATACTGTTTTTTTTGAGAAAAAATGAATCGGATAGGTTGTGTCCACATCGCCTCTTCCACTATCCAGTTGCATTTTAATTTTATTTACACTTATAACGCGACTACCGTTATTATTTATTGAAAAGATTAAATAGGTTGAATCTTGACCGGGATATGGAATTATGGTAGCATTGTCACCAGATGAATTCCCTCCTAAATAATTGTTAATATTTAACCCATGAGGCATCAGGCTGTCGTATTTGTTCCATATATCGTTGCTATTTGTATAAAAAAGTAAATTACCCCTACAATCAGATATTGAAGCAGTTCCATTTGCTACAGTTGTTTGATTATTTATAATACTGTTGCATATTGAAGTTTTAAAGTGTGTTGGAGGGTCAGTAGCAAAGTTTAAACCGCTATGCCAACCGGTAACCCAATTATTCCCTTCTTGGGCATGGACATGTGGCAGTGCGATAATTAGGAAAAAATATATGTATAGTTGTTTCATGTATAAAAAATAAAAACCGTCAGTAGCAATGACTACTGACGGCTGATGATAGTTGCCTAATATGCTGTTTTTACTAATTTAAGCTCCTTTAGTTTTGTTCCATTTTGTTTAATACGTAAAATATAGATACCCGATGTGTAATTATTGTTTTGCAATAGGGTTTGCTCGCTCAATAATTGTCTGTTCTCTAATTTACGTCCAGCAACATCATATAATTCGTAGGTGATAATATTATGTTCCCAATCAATCCCTTTTATATCTACAATAAACTCCTTGCTAAAAGGGTTGGGATAAACATTTACTATATTTTCCTGAATTTCTGTATTTTCTTGATTAGTAAATACAGGAGCTTGAACACTAAATTGATAACAGGCAGGTGAGTTATTTACTATTTGGGGATTAAATCCTACCGCAGTAACTAAAGTTCCATTTATATAAAGTCCTGCATTAGAACCTTGGTTAATATCTGTGTTTGGGGCATAGAAGTAAATTGATGAATTCCAAACACCACCAAAAATTGTATTTCCCGTAAATTCATTCCCTGAATTAGTACCTGTACTCCCTTGTGTAATTAAATTACCACATCCAAATATCCCAGCATCGTTATAATCAAATTTATTGCATTGAATAGTCAAATTTATAGAGTTTGATCCAGTATTAGACCCACCAGCTGCTGGCTCAGGGTCTTTGTCTGGAGCAATAACTAGCCCAAGATGGCAATGATAGAAATGATTTTCCTTAGCTGTTGTACTTGTAGAACCATTACTATGATAATATTGTAAACCTAAATCGCAATACCTAAATTTATTGTGTCTGAAATAACTTCCATCACTCTCTTTACAATATATACCATTTACTACCTGTTGTGCAGTATTGCCACTCTGGCCAAACCAACACCAATATACTTTTAATCCACTACCATTTGTGTTTGATATTGCGGTATCTATACTACCCTTAAAAGTAATTTGCGAACTGGAATTGCCCCCACTGTTTATATCAAGGTTAGTTGTTAAATAACTGTGTATGGCTGTAGTAAAGTGGTTGGAGAAAGTACTTACACCATTAATAGTAGTTCCACCACAGTTATGCAATTCTATACCAAATAAGTTACTGCTTAAATTGCTTTGTCCAGTAAATATGGCAGCGTTCATGGTAAATGGAGAATTATCAGCATATACCATTTTCCTTACCGATGAGTTTTTAAGTGTGGGCACTGTAGTACTGCAACTTCCCAAATTTGTATTACTTAGCGGGTTAAAAGTACAACTATTAATTGTGGGCACGGTATTGTCGTCAATAATTACAATATGATAATTATTATCTTCAAAAATTGTATGATCCACAGCAATGGTAGTGCTGCTATTTAAGGGCCCATTTGAAAGAATGGCCGCTTCGGCATTGGCTATATAACTTGGGGTTCCAGAATTATCTTTTATAGTTATTTGACCTGCATAACCACCAGAACCACGTCTAATTCCTGCCCATTTGGCACATGAATAGAAACTACTTCCATTTGCAATTAGAGTGCCCCCTGCTGAAGATGAACCAGATTGTACATCAATTTGTGAGCAAGCCGCCATAATTAATTTGCAGTTTGTAAAGGTTACACTTACACCTGCAGGAATTATTAAATCTCCTGCCACTATATAAGTGCCGCCAGTATAGGTAGTAGTGGAAAGCACATTGCCTCCAAGCCCTGTGGTGGTAGGGAAGGTTGTATTATCATAACCTGCAGGGTTGCATGCGTAAGTTACGGTAACCGGAGGTGAAGTAATGCTGTTACAGTTTCCACTTACTTGCACGGTATAGCTTCCTGGTGCGGTGGCACTGTACGTAGAACTTGTAGCACCTACAATTTGGTTTCCGTTTAAGAACCATTGGTAACTATTATATATACTATTGTTACTTGTAATAGTTGCGGTGAGCGTAGTAGTAGCTCCTAAATTTATAAGCGGCGTACCCGTTATGGATACTGTAGGCGTAGCATAATTATTAACAGTTATATTACCTGAGGTAGCATTGCAGGTAACACCACTTACGGTATGTGAAGCAGTATAATAGTAAGTACCTGCAGTTGTTGTTGAATAACCTGCACCCGTCCACTTATAGGTTGAAGGCGTTTGATACCACATATATGTATGCCCACCCGCACTAGGGCTATTCAAAGTTATTGAATAGGGTGTGCACTTATTATAACTCTGTGCTGCCGCATTAACATTAACACCTACAACAGTAATTGTTAACGCAGCAGAAGGTGCAGAAACGCATAAGTTTGCATCTGTTACAGTTACAGTAAAATTATGTGTTTGGTCGCTAAATACAGGACTACTTGAATGATAAGTATAGGTAGTTCCTCCCGTTGCCAGCAATGTGGCACCATCGTACCATTTATAAGTAGGTAAACCATTTGTACTTGTACTAATATTTAAGTTTGTATTTTGACACATGGCCGCAACACCTCCAGCACTTGTGGGCGTTGCAGGTGTTGTAGGTAGTCCATTAATTATAATACTTCTTATTTTCATATTGGTACAACCTGTACTTGTAGTTACTGTTAAACTACACGATTTGATTCCTGAAGAAGTATAAGTATGTGTTGGATTTTGTAATGTAGAGGTACTCCCATCACCAAAGTCCCAAGCCCAGCTTGAAACACTACCACTAGATACAGACGAGGCATCGGTAAATGATATAGAACTGCTTTGACACGCTGTTGATGCATTACTAAAATCAGCAGTAGCAGTATTATAAGTTAATGCTAAAGATACGCGTGACGATGACTCACACCCTGTAGCAGCATCAACCACAGACATATATACAGTTGTATTTGCAGTAATGGTAATAGTAGCGTACTGTCCTATTCCGAAGCAAGTTTGATAATCAGTAGCATCTGTATACCATTTTCTATTGCTTGCATTGCTATTGAGATTATAAGTATTACAGGTGCTACTTGCTATGGAAGCAGTTGCACCACCTGTGCCTCCGCCATTGCTTTGGTAAGTCATATATCCATCTATTTGGTCGGGCAAACATAGAACTCCTGCATGTTGAATGTTTAAATTAGTAATACTAGAAATGAAACTATTACTATAGTTTGAATTAGAGACAGATAATCCACTGCTTATTGAGTTAGAACCAAAATTTATATATCCTAAGCCACCTGATGATCTTAAATAGATTTTACCGTCACGCCCCATTTCAATTTGGCTAGCCGAATAGGCAGTACTGCCAGAAATATAAGTAGGACTTGCATTATTTGCCCAGTCCCAATACATCACATAGTCTGTACCGTTTGTTGTATATGGCTGATTATAACACACACATAATTTGTTGTCTGATTTAAATTCAATTCCACATACTAAGGTTTTTGGGGTGATTGATGTGGAATTTACATAACTATTTGCTAAGGACGAGTTTGATAAATTATATACAAAAACTCCACGACCATTCGAAAAAGCAACATAGTTCCCATCAGCGGAAAGTTCCATTTCGCTGCATTCTTCAAAATACTCATAAGATGCCCATCTTTGAACTATACCAGAATATTGCCAATCACTTTCCGTTATCATGTATAGTTGGTTTGACCCAATAGTATTATTGGTGGTATTAACAGTTATTTCATATAAATAAGTCCGAGTATAAATATCGCCATTAAATGGAATTGATGGAACATCCGAATATGAACCCATAATTGTATAAACCCTATATGAATTAGTCGAATTATCATAATGAGAAAGTGCAACACCACCTACCCATGTGTAATCTACTACAGGCGGCCCTGTTATGTTTGCGGGCACCATTGATATGGTATTTGTAACATTAAGGTTTGGTAAATCCCACACATATATTGTTCCGCCTACTATAATATGATAAATACCACACTGGTTGGGGACTGGCATGATACCTATTTCTTCCCCTCCACTCCCTAGTGTTGCTCGCAATGTTCCTGAAGCATCATAAATATATGTAGTGTTAACATCTTTACTAATAACATAAAATAACAAATCTTCGGTTTCACTATATTGAGCATTCATGCTCAAATAACTTGAAAGGCTATTGCTGGGAGTAGGCAAATACGAATTGGAATTTACAGTTGTGGTCCCCATCCATACTCCTTGTGAAGTAGTATTAGGTCTAAACAAAGGCCAGTTGTGCAACTGGGTAATTTGAGAATATGATGTAATAGTACTAATGCCCATAATCAAAACAAAGATAATTGTTTTCAGATTAAGTTTGTTAAAAACGACCAATCTATTTGAGCGTAATTGATTTTGAATGTGTTTTTTCATGATTTGTTTTTTTTAAAATTTAGAAATGCACCATTCACTACTATGAATGGCAAAGCGGTTCTTTTTAAGTTTTGAACCTTAACTTTGCCTGTCTTTTCATCCTTATTTGCTTAATGCGGTTATCGGTGGGGCAGATAGTTTCGAAGCTTCTTTGGCCCATGCAGATAATGTGTTTGGATGATTACAGGCTAACATGGCAGCCTCTTTTATGGGGCTGCTTTTTTTATTTTGTGCTACTGTGTTTATGTAAAGGGTTTCATAGGCTTAAAGTAATTAATGTTTAACTCAAAAAAAAGTATATAAGAAAAATACCACCAAGTTCTCACTAAGGGTGATTTTCGTTTTCTAAAATTATTGTGAGATTTTCGTTTTCATAAAAAGATTTATCATTGTTTTTTAGTATAGTGTAGCAAATGTATCTGTTATGATTCAGATATTTGTTAAATAGTTGTATTAGGTTTTGTCATTTTTTTTAACAATGTTTTTGGGTAAATATATATATACATTCATAAGTCCCCCCCCCCCCTTTCAACATAAATTTTAGCATAAACTTTTTTCCACCGTTTCTGTGGTTTTAGTTTAATTCCGATTTAAAGCCAAATGGGTAAAAAAAATGAAAACGGTACTCCACGTTGTAGTCCCAATAAAATCGCCTGCCTTAATTCCTCGCAGCTTACAACTACAAACTAACCACTGTCTACTCTTTATGCTCTACCAACAATTACCTGTGGATATTTGCCTTTGGCGGGCAGCAAACTAACCTATATATATAACTAACTTTGCACGCCTTGCAATAATCCATGTCCACCCCAAACAGTAACAAGCAAATTACTTTATTTATTATCTTTACGGTAGTGGGGTTTATATATTTGTTACGACTTTTTTACCTACAGGTCTTGGCCGATGAGTATAAAGAATTTGCCAAAAACAATACCTTGCACAATGTTACGCAATACCCGTCTCGCGGGCTTATACGCGATAGAAAAGGGGAGTTGATGGTGTTTAACAATGCTATATATGATTTGATGGTGATACCCGGTAAATGTGCGGGAATTGATACTTTAGAATTTTGTAGATTGCTAAGTATCGACAAGCAAGGTTTTTTATATCGTTATGATAAAATGCGTAAATCGAAAGGGTTTAGTTTGCAGCGAAGCCAGGTTTTCGAGAAACAAATTACACCCGAAACTTTTGCAGCCTTCCAAGAAAAACTGTATGATTTCCCCGGATTTTTTATTGAGAAACGTACCGACAGAAACTATAGAAACAAATCGGCCGCCCATGTATTGGGTTATATTGGCGAGGTAACAGATAGCGATATTGTACGCTCAGGCGGGTATTATAGGCAAGGCGATTTTATTGGTATCAGCGGCATTGAGCGTGCTTATGAAGAAAAACTCCGTGGCAAAAAAGGGGTGCGTTATGTTTTGGTGGATGCACTTAACCGCGAACAGGGAAGTTATAAAAACGGAGAATATGATACATTACCGGTAACAGGCGAGGATTTATATACTACCTTGGATGTGAAACTACAATTGCTCGGCGAAAGCCTTATGCAAAATAAAGTGGGAAGTATAGTAGCTATTGAACCCAAAACGGGCGAAGTGCTTAGCATGGTAAGCAGCCCGGGTTACGACCCAAATTTGTTTATTGGCCGTGAGCGTGGCAATAATTATATGAAACTATTACAAGATCCGTCCAAGCCCTTGTTCAACCGGCCTATACAAGCTCCATATCCCCCAGGTTCTATATTTAAAATTGTGATGAGTTTAATTGGTCAACAAGAAGGTGTGCTTACTCCACAAACAACTTATGGCTGTGCGGGAGGATATAATAACGGAAGCAACCGCGTAGGATGCCATGCCCATGGAAGTCCGCTCGATTTAAGAGGGGCCATACAGATTTCGTGCAATGCCTATTATTGCCATGTTTTTAAAACAGTGATTGATAATAATAAATATACTTATGTTGATGAGGCATTTAAAGTGTGGCGAAAACATATCAATAGTTTTGGATTGGGAATTAGATTGGGAATTGAACTTCCGCAAGTGAGTATGGGGCTTGTACCCAAGCAAGAAATGTATGATAAAACTTATGGCAAACACCACTGGAAAGCAAGTACTATTATATCGTTAGCGATAGGGCAGGGCGAGTTGGGTATTACCCCTTTACAAATGGCAAACGTTACAGCCATACTGGCCAATAGAGGATATTATATAGATCCGCATATTGCCAAACACTTTGGAAAAGATGGAAAACCATTGGAACAGTTTACCAAAAAAAACTATACAACTGTTAACCGCGAATATTATGATGTAGTGGTAGAGGGAATGGCCGATGTGGTGAAAGGAGGAACAGGAATTATTGCACAAATTCCAGGTATTGATATATGCGGTAAAACTGGCACAGCACAAAATCCGCATGGAAAAGACCATAGTGTTTTTATAGCATTTGCACCAAAAGATGATCCCAAAATTGCGATAGCGGTAGTGGTAGAAAATGCAGGTTTTGGGGCGGAGTGGGCAGCACCTATTGCCAGTTTAATGATGGAGCAGTATTTAACAGATTCAGTAAAACGGCAGGGTTTAAAAGAACGGATGGAAAAGGGAAACTTAATACAGAATACCCTCCCCAAAGATGTGACCAAAGACACCAACAAGGGTCCTAAAAATAATACAAACAATAAAGATAAAAAACAAGCAATACTTAATCAGAAATTGAAATTAAAAGATAGGAATAAGGGGTAAGGAATAAGGAGAAGGGGTAAGGGCCATTCGGCGTCAGCTCCTTACTCCTTACCCCTTACCCCTTATTCCTTAAAAAGATATGTTCGACGTAAACCCACAAGAAAAAGAAATAAGCACTCAGGGATATGACTGGGTTACCATAGGCATGTACTTGTTTTTTGTAGCTTTTGGTTTTAGTTGTATATATGCTGCCGACTATAAACCCGAGCACGCCAGTTTGTTCGATTGGAAAACGAATCACGGCAAGCAATTAATCTTTATTGGTGTATCAGTGGTGTTGGGTTTTATTATACTATTAAGCGAGTACGAAATATATCCCACCTTTGCATGGCTTATATATGGTTTTATTATGTTCCTGATATTCTCTGTTATATTTATTGGTACCGAAGTAAAGGGAGCAAAATCGTGGTTTGGTATAGGTGGCTTTGGTTTTCAGCCGTCGGAATTTGGAAAATTTGCGGTTAGTTTGGCATTGGCCAGATATTTATCGGGTTATGATATAAAATTTAAGAACCTAAAAACACAATTATATTGTGCGGGTATTATAGCATTGCCGATGCTTATTACTTTGTTACAAAATGATACTGGGTCGGCATTGGTATATGGGTCATTTATATTGGTACTATATAGAGAGGGATTGCCTGGATATTTGCTAATGATGGGATTGGTGATGGTGGTATTTGCGGTATTATCATTATTGGTAAAACCTATTATATTATGCGTTATTTTAGTAACCATTGCTTTGGCCATTGTATATCTTTTTCGCAGACAAAGTTCTTTCATCTATCTTACTTTAATTACGGTTGGGGTTTCATGCATTTTGGTTTTTTCAGTCAATTTTGTATTTAATAATGTATTACAGCCGCATCAACGCGATCGTATCAATGTATTATTAAATCGCAATGTCGATTTAAAATCGGTGGGATATAATGTGCACCAAAGTAAAATTACTATAGGCTCGGGGGGCTTGTTGGGGAAAGGTTATTTAGAGGGTACACAAACAAAAGGCGATTTTGTACCCGAACAAACTACAGATTTTATTTTTTGTACCGTAGGCGAGGAGTGGGGTTTTGCGGGAACAAGTGTTCTTGTTATATCATTCATATATTTCCTATGGCGACTGGTGATGATAGCAGAGCGGCAACGAAATAAGTTTAACAGGGTATATGCCTATTCAGTGGCCTCTATATTGTTTTTCCATTTTATGATTAATATAGGAATGACCATAGGAGTGATGCCCGTAATTGGAATACCCTTGCCATTTTTTAGCTACGGTGGTTCGTCACTTTTAGGATTTACTATATTATTGTTTATATTATTAAAACTAGATAGTAACAGGGTGAATGAATTGCAAAGTGTGTTTGATTAGTGATTAGTAGTTAGTGGTTAGTGGTTAGTGGCTGACGCCGTCCCGATACCTATCGAGGAGACTCTGCTATAATAGTTATCTTAACAAGTGCACTGTGCCATTATAATAGAACCATTTGCCGTCCATATCTCTAATATTTACCTGATAAACATATACGTCTACTTGGCAAGGTTCATCTTTGAAATTGCCATCCCAGCCCGGCAAACGGTCTTTTGAATAATATACATTTTCACCCCAGCGATTAAATATATACATTTCGAACTCGCTATAATTAATTGCTTCTACCCAAAAACGGTTGTTTTTTTCTGGGCCCAATTTATCAGGAGTAAATGTATTCGGGATATATACTATCATCTCGGGGCCGATATGAACTGTTTCTGTTGTTGAATCCACACAACCGTATTCTGTGGTAGCTTTCATGAAGACTATATAAGTTCCGGTGTCTTTATTTGAATACCAATAAGTAGGATTCTTCTCTACAGATGTTCCGTTAAATGGGTCGCCAAATTTCCATTAAAAAGTTTCTCCCAAATTAAAGAAGAAACCATTTTGCCATCCTTTTCCTACACCATACGAAACTATGAGATTGGTATTGGAATGTTTGTTTACTTTAATTCTAAGTGAAACTCCTACATTCTGTGCCACCCCAATAAAATTATTTTTATCCCTTTCGGAATAGCTGGCAACATTTGCATAAACTGCACCACCCAGAAATCTATTTTTTAAAATACCAAACCTATATTCCGATTCTAAATATAACATATTTTTTCCACGATACCTTCCCTGTATAAAGTTTCGCGATGAGTTATCATAAGTATCCCAGCCATTACTGGGCATATCGAGGTATGGAGCATTGCCATAAGGTGTGAGCCAATCGAAATGCCAGAAAGCTAATATATTTTTTGAACCACGTGGAAAGCTTATATACTTTCTCACATCAAAATATAAAGATGCCCAATTTTGATTGCTTCCCAATACTTTCATATTTTGCCTAAGTATTATATTCGCAAAACTTCCACCTGCAACAGGATTATTAATGTTTCGGCGGCTATCAAATAATACATTCAATGATAATCCCGATGATATAGTTTTTTTGATATCATAATTATGTCTGGCATTGTATATATAATAATCATCATTAAAATTGGGAGTTGCATTGGCGTTTCTAATATTCCAGTGATAATCTAAATTATAGCCCAGTCCCACCAAAAAATCAGGCCCCACTCTTTTTAAAGCCATTTGGTAAATCCTAATAAAATTAAAATCGAAGAAGCTTGGATTCTCCGTTTTGCTATTGCTGCCCAAGCCATAGGTATATTCCGAGTAATTAAAATATCGAATATCTCCCACAAAATTATATTTGTTTCCTTTAGACCATATATTCGTAATTAATAAGGGAAAAAATTGACGATTTTGAGAATACTCAACTCCAGTATGTATCAGCGATAAATTTGCACTATCGCCTTTATTGGTATAAAAAGCAAAATTGGCTGTTAATAAAAAAGTAAATCTGGTAAGTTGTGCGTAACCAAGGCCCGGAAAAATAGAAGGATAGACTTTGCCTGGAATATATAATACCGTATCAGGTTTTTCTGGTTTGTTTTTAAAAAAAATGTGTCTGTATATATCTCCCACATCTTTTTGCCCGCTTATCGAACTATCAGCGGGGGGTGTTTGATGATGTTGGGCATTTAATTTATTTATATATAAAAAACTGAGGCAAAATACCACAGCATATAGTATTCGTAGAGGCATCTTACATGTATTACGGGATCATTAATAAAAGCGTGGGGACAAATCTAATTCAGAATCACTGCTATTCCTTCTGCTTGGGCAAAGAAAACAGCAAATGTATGAAAGTTAATAGATTAAAGTGGAGGAATTGAACTCTTTGGAATATAAATCGCTGCCAAATATCGGCACTAGCTGCTTGATACTACTTCTCGTTACCAGCAAAAATGATATGCACTTCTTTGTTTAAAAAGTCCAATGCTTTTTGCACCGGATTTTCATCTTGCTCAATCATTACGGCGAAAATGGCTTTGCTTAAGTCAATAGCTTTGGCATCGTCGTGCATGCGGGTATTGCATATATTTATCATATTAATTACTTGCTCTTTCACCGCCCTAATAAGCACCCATACTTGATGGCTTACATATATTTGTTGGCTAAGGTTATGCTGATATTCATTGTTTATTTCCGCTATCAGCATTTGTTTAAAATCTTTGGAGCTGATACCCGGTTGGCTTACACGGGGCAATAAATTGGGAGGAGAAATACGTTCCAAAAACAACGACATGCGTTCGTAAGCCTGCAGCCTTAGTGGGGTAAAGACTTCTTCATTTTTAAGCCTAATTTCCATATTGCGTTTTCGTTCTTCATTTTTAAAAAAAGCCGTGAGCATGAAGTAGGCCAATAGCCCTACAATAAGGGCGGGTATAGTGAAGTATAGAATATATAGAAACTCCATAGGTAATTGTTAAGGGTTAATTATTAAATGTCGTTATTAATAGATAAACGATTTTTTTGCAGTTTTATTGTGCCACAAATATAAAGAGGATTCGCGAAATGGAAAACGAGTTTTTGCAATTGAGATTTGGCCAGTATATTTGTGGGGGCTATATATAATAAACCGATAAAAATCCATGCTGGAAATAAAACCTACTTGCGAAAATTGCAACAAGCTTTTACCTAATGGTAGCCCAGAAGCGATGCTCTGTAGTTTTGAATGTACCTTTTGCAGCAATTGTGTAAGTGAACTATTATATAATGTGTGCCCCAATTGTGGTGGTGGTTTTGAAAAGAGACCCACACGGCCCACAGCTCGTTTGCAAAAATATCCTGCCAGTACAAAAGATATATATAAACCTATAGACAATAAAAAATTTAAATTGTTGCTAGAGAAATATAGAAATATAAGTCCTGCGAAAAGATAATACCTTGTTTATACCCTACATCAAAATGTCTACATTAAAAAATATCAAAATCCTTTGTTGGCATGTCATTTGCCAAATTTGAATTTCAACCATTTAAAAAATAACTAAAATTTATGCAAGTAAAAAAAGTACTTTTATTCTCAACACTGGCAATTATTATTTCCAGTAGTTCGTTTGGGCAAACAGTAACCAATGCCAATGTATCATTAGGTAATTTATCGAGCAATCTTTACTTCGATAGTTACGACGACAACACAAAAACAGTGAAAAATTTAAACTTTACTGCCTTGTGCGATGGTTCCAATTCTGCCGAGGTAACACCGGCGTTCACTATTAAAGTTTATATATGGGATGGCTCGAATCCTACTTTTGTAAAAACATATAATGATGCAGGTTTGCACCATTTTGGAAGTAGAGATTATACCAGCCAAGATATTGATTTGAGTGGGTTGCAACTTGCTGCAGGCACCTACCGTTTGGGTGTGTTTGTTGATGCTGATAATGCCATACCAAACCCTCCCGATGATCCGGCTGATAATGCTTATCTTACCAAAGGTAATATTGTTTTCACTCCTGGCAGTGGTAATAATGCCATTGCTCCCAAGCAGAGTGTAATCAATTTCGTGTCAGTATTTCCCAATCCCGCCACTGAACAAATTAATGTGAAATGGGAAGCTACAGAAAAATTGGAAAAAATTTCGATAACAGATATTAATGGGCAATTGGTAAAACAGATTACCCTATCCGCTAATCAAAATATAGCTACAATTGGTACCGCAGACCTTGCAAGTGGTATATATATTATGAGCATTCATTCTCCAGCCAATATTACGGTGCAGCGTTTTAGTGTAGTATCTAGTCGTTAATCACCTTCTGCTGCAATAAAGAGCAAAACAAAATGGGCTTGGTTTAGAAGCCCATTCTTAAAATAAAAAAGCCTTTAGGCAAAGCACGAAAAGCATCAAACTACTGCGGAATTTTCTGTAGGAGTTTGATGCTTTTTGTTTTTATATATAGTGTGTATACCTTTTCTTTGCGACCGTATGATAATAATTTTCGTATTGAAATAATAATAAACCAAGGCCCCACAATCCATGCAACTAAAAAAAATATTTTTACCATTGCAGCTACTTATTTTTATAAGTAGTAGCTCACTTGCACAAACTATCACCAATGCCAATGTGGCTTTATCAAATTTGGCGAGCAGTTTTCATTTTAGCAGTTATAATGACAGCACAAAAATGGTGAAAGATCTGAACTTTGTAGTGTTGTGCAATGGTACCAATATAGCTGATGTTACTCCCGCATTTACAGTGAAGGTATATATATGGGATGGGTGGAATTATTCGTTCGTTAAAACATATACCAATGATGGGATGCATCATTTCTCCAATAAAGCATACCCACACCAAGATATTGATTTGAGTGGGTTACAGCTCCCAGCGGGCACTTATCGTTTGGGTGTATATGTTGATGCGGATAGTGCAATTGCCAATCCTCCTGATGACCCAGCAGACAATATTTTTTTGGCGAAAGGGGATATTGTATTTACACCTGCAAATAATACCATAGCACCAAACACAAATATATATAATACTATATCTGTTTTTCCAAATCCTGCCACTGAGCAAATACAGGTGAAATGGGAAAGCACCGAAACAATAGAAAAAATTTATATATCGGATATGGGTGGACAAATGTTAAAACAAATTCCTTTATCTCCACATCAAAATATCGCTACTATTAGTACCCACGATTTAGCAAGTGGTATTTATATGATAAGCATTCATTCTCCTGCCCATGTTACGGTGCGGCGGTTTAGCGTAGTCTCGAGCCGCTAGTAATCCTAGTGCTTTGCTTAGGCTACAATGTTAATACACATTAATGATTCACCACAAATTTACTGCTCTGCCCATTAATATATATATAATAAATACCATTGGCCAAGTGCGAGGTGGAAATTTGTATCATATTGGTATTGGAATGGGTGGTAGTATATAATAATTCTCCCAGCGTGTTATATATATATATATTATTTTGTTTAGCAATTGTTTCAATATTTATATAATCATTTGAAGGGTTAGGATATATCATAAAACTGATTCTTTCTGATATAGTTTTAATACCATTAAAATTCCCAACATTAATTGTTTGCTGTTCCACATCGGTAAGTGTACCATCGGTGGCTGTAAGCTTTACGGTATATATGCCAGCATTGGTATAATAGTGCAAAGGATGGGTGATTGAAGATGTTTGCCCATCACCAAAATCCCAAGTATAACTTGTTACATTTTTAATAGTAGTGAGATTTTTAAAGTTGATA
>JANYDJ010000028.1 GCA_025363675.1 Flavobacteriaceae bacterium
TGCGTAAACCCTTTCGACCCTTGCGGTAAATTTTTTCACCGCAAAGAACACAAAGTAAAAACGCAAAGCTCGCAAAGACTATGATAGCGTCCTTTGCGTAAACCCTTGCGACCCTTGCGGTAAATTTTTTCACCGCAAAGAACACAAAGTAAAAACGCAAAGCTCGCAAAGACTATGATAGTTAGTATCAGGTAAAGGTAGTGCACTGAATCCTATTAGGTAAACCTGCGAGAGAAAAACTATAAATGAACGATTAGCGATTTGATGAATTATATAATTCTATTCCTACTCTGTTAATATGGCTTATTAAATCCTCGTTATTAATCTGATCAAAAATTGAAAGATCGAATTTATAGGGAAGTAATAAATCATCCAATTGGTTTTCTATTTTTTGCTGTACGGTTAAATTCAGATTTGAACCCATCAAGGTTATATCAATATCGGAAAATGGTTTAAAGTTACCTTTTGCACGAGAACCGTATATAATTGCACGCTCAACTTCTGGATGCGAGTGAAGAATAAATTTTACTCTTTCAATTACTGTAGATTCTAGTCCTATACTAATCTCGGCCATATTATTCACAAAAATCTCTCTTATTTATGAGAGTGTTTTTCTCCCATCGTGATTTTAAAATCTAAGAATGCGGGGAAATAATTTTCAAGGATTTTCTTATATATTTCGTCAGCAGTTTCTTCGTTATAGGTATGGGATGTTTTATTTCTGCTTGCAATCATATCCATCCATATTTCTCCATCTTTTATTAATTGAAGTGTAAATGCTTCTCTAGTTGCATCTCTTGATCCACCAACATTCGAATTTCCTTGGTATTCCGCATAGTCTTTCATTACATTCCAAGCCAATTCGTGGGTGTATTCAAACCGCTGAATCAGTCCTTCTTTAATCAATTCTGATATTACATCATTCAATCCATCATCCCCAACATCATCAAAATCGCCAATTTGATTTTGAATATATGCTACAGATTGCTGAAGCTTATCCATAGCTCTAATAAAATTTGAAAAACGTTGCTCCCAGCGAATATCCATATAACTATTTTGTTTGCGAATTTAAGTTTTTAAATCCATACTTTAAGTAATGTCTTTTCGCTATCACCTAATACTTAATGCCAATCAATTAAGCATCAATTTTCGCATACTTCGCATTGTGCTCGATAAACGCACGACGTGGTGGTACTTCATCGCCCATTAGCATACTAAATACATGATCGGCTTCTGCGGCACTGTCAAGCGTTACTTGTTTAAGTGTACGGAATTCAGGATCCATGGTGGTTGACCAAAGTTGCTCTGCATTCATTTCTCCCAAACCTTTATATCGTTGTATGTTTACACTATCAGGATTGCCACCTTTGCTCAAGCGTGTTACTGCATCTTCGCGTTGTGGTTCTGTCCAGCAATATTCTTCTTCACGTCCTTTTTTAACCAAGTAGAGTGGGGGAGTGGCAATATATATATATCCAAATTCAATTAGTGCTTTCATATAACGGAAGAACAATGTTAGAATCAAAGTTCTAATATGGCTACCGTCCACATCCGCATCGGTCATTATAATAATTTTATGATAACGAAGTTTTGCAAGATTCAAAGCTTTATCATCTTCTTCGGTGCCAATAGAAACACCCAGTGCGGTAAATATATTTTTTATTTCTTCGTTTTCATATATACGATGCTCCAATGCTTTTTCTACATTTAATATTTTACCACGCAGGGGAAGAATTGCTTGAAACTTACGGTTACGACCTTGCTTGGCAGTTCCACCGGCTGAGTCTCCCTCCACTAAGTATATTTCGCATGTTGATGGATCTGTTTCACTACAGTCACTCAGTTTTCCGGGTAGTCCGCTGCCGCTCATGGCACCTTTGCGTTGAACCATTTCGCGTGCTTTGCGGGCTGCATGGCGTGCGGTTGCGGCTAGTATCACTTTGTTTACAATAGTTCTGGCTTCACGTGGGTTTTCTTCCAAATAATTGCCCAACATTTCACCCACTGCTATATCAACAGCTCCCATTACTTCATTGTTGCCAAGTTTGGTTTTGGTCTGTCCCTCAAATTGTGGCTCTTGTACTTTTACAGAGATTACACCTGTTAATCCTTCACGAAAGTCATCGCCACTAATATCGAATTTCAAATTTTTAAGCATGCCTTCTTTCTCGGCATAGCTTTTTAATATTCGGGTAAGTCCGCGGCGGAAACCAGCTACGTGTGTTCCACCTTCAATAGTATTGATATTATTTACATACGAAAATAAATTTTCAGAATAGCCAGTATTATATTGAATAGCTATCTCAACAGGCACGCCTTGTTTTTCGCCTTCTATATATATCGCTTCTGGAATTAATCTTTCACGCGTGCCATCAATATATTCTACAAATTCTTTCAATCCACCTAGGGAATGATAATGCTCAGAAATAAATTTCCCATCATCATCCGTTTCTCTTCTATCTTCCAAGTTCAAATGAATTCCCTTGTTCAAGAATGATAATTCACGCAAACGAGATTGTAGTGTTTCAAATTTATAAACAGATGCAGTAAAAATAGTATCATCGGGCAAGAAATGAGTAACAGTACCTGTTTTATCAGTAGTTCCTATTTCTTTCACATCATATAAGGGTTTGCCAATTTCGTATTCTTGTTGGTATAGTTTACCATCACGATGCACGGTAACTATTAATTGTTTTGATAATGCATTCACGCATGATACGCCCACACCATGCAATCCACCAGAAACTTTATAGTTGTCTTTATTAAATTTACCACCAGCGTGCAAAACAGTCATAACCACTTCTAGGGCAGAGCGACCTTCTTTAGCGTGCATATCAACAGGTATTCCGCGACCATCATCTTCTACGGTAATAGAATTATCTTCATTGATAATTACAGAAATATTTTTGCAATATCCTGCCAAAGCTTCATCAATAGAATTGTCTACCACTTCATACACCAAATGATGTAAACCACGTACGCCTGTGTCGCCAATATACATTGATGGGCGTTTCCTAACTGCTTCTAATCCTTCTAATACTTGGATGTTGTCTGCCGTGTAATTTGAATTGTCTGTTTCTGTGTTTGTTACTGTTGTCATTATAATAGTTTTTTGTTGTACTAAATTGAGGCGTAAAATTACGCCAAAAGCCTCAATTGGCAATAGTTTGGCATAAAAAAAGAATGGGCTACTTTTCCACAAAAAGGTATTAAAAATGTTGATGTTTTTTGAAGCGAAAAGAAATTGAATTTGCCTCAAATGGGAGTATATTCCAAACGTGGGATTTCGATATTTATCCTCTCAAATGTGAAGGAATATACTAGGGCATTATTTTGTATTCAAAAACCAAAGACCCTGCCAGCTGTGTTTCAAAGTTACCACTCACCGATTTTACCCATAACAATCCTCTTTTGCCACTTGCCGTTACAAAAGCTATGATAGCATCTTTTTGAATGCCTCTGTTTGAATTAGAAGTTAAATCTGCTGTGTTATATAGTATCATTGAATCATTATTGCACGCAGCATAATCAGAAGCGGCTAAATTGGTTAATTTGAATAGGGTATTATTAAGTACACTCCAGGTGCTTAGCTTATAAGATCCAACATTGTCATATAGCATTTTGGCATCAGCAGAATTGGGAGCAGCTAGAAGAGCACCACCATTAGTTGCTGAACGATGCCCAAAGGCAAAATCGATATCAGATGCAATATTTTTAGCTGATTGAGAATTATAATTCGTAGTATTATTAACTGACCAAAATTGCTTTCCCAAATTTTGGAACTCGTTATCTATGGTACCCGCCTGTGTATGTATATTTTGCCAAGGGCCCGATGCTGGATTAATGAATAGCGTAAAGTTCTTAATAGTGGTAATACCTTTGGCATCTGTAGCTTGAATTTTATACGTGATTTGAGAAACAAGCACTGGAACAATTATATGTTTTTGATATGAATATTTAACCATACCAATATTGGTATAGCTTGCAATTAAATTACTACTGCCGGTATTGCCCATTTTTTCATATACTATCACACTTTTTAAGGTTGTACTTGAATCGGAATGAATAATAGCTTCTAAGGAAAAACTTTCAAACTCCTTTTTAGAAGCACTATCTCCATTTGCAAAAGTTATAACAGGAGGAGTGAGTCCCACCGAAATAGTTTTGGTGATTTTCTTAAATTCTCCTGCTGAATTCGATACAGATAGTGTTACCTTGTAAATATTTTTTTTAGTATATATATGAACTGGGTCTTTTTCATTAGAAGAACTGCTGGCATCACCAAAATCCCAAGTATAATTGATGGCACCATCCGATTTATTATGAAAATGTACTTCGGCTGGCACCGATGTTGCAAAATTTCCATCGAACGAAAAATCGACAACTAATCCTGTTTTTTTGCAGCCATTGAATATAATGGCGACAAATGATAATGCGGTTATATATAATACTTTTTTCATTACTGTACTTTTAACAATTTGATTGGTAAAAATGATTCTTTATCGCTTAAATTATATAAATAATATATGCCTGCATTCAATTCTGCAGTGTTCAAATTATAGATGCCTGCCCCGTTTAAAGTCATTTGAGTAACGGTACGTCCAGAGATATCGCATAGTTTAATGTCTACTTTGTAGTTGGCATTGTTTATAATGTTTAGTTCATCTTTAAAAGGATTATTTAGAACAGAAAGTGAAGATTTGTTATGAACCTCATTTATCCCCAAAGGATAATTGATATATACGGATTTTTGAACATTACTCTCGCAACCACTTTTATTCATTATTTTCAAAGCAATATAATGTGTTCCCGTATCCTTAAATAGTACTGACGAATTTGGTATTGAGTCACCCTTTAGGAGGTCTATTATCCAATGGTAGCTATATATAGAATCCAAAAAGAGGTTTTTGCTTTTATTTAAAAGTGACACCGTGAAAATCCCTGACACATGACCGATATCGAATTCAGGTTTCGTGTAGGTGCAAAAAACAGAATCGAGGTGAGCGATATATAAACAGCTATTATTGATTGTATTTGGCGTATCATGCAAATTGGTCGATCCAACTTCTATCCAGCCGCTAGCACCATCAGAATGTATATTTGCGACAAACCGTTTGCTGTAGTTTTCTCGAGTTATATAGTTTTTTATATTTCCAAAAGTATCCGTCACTAAATATTTCCCTTGATTCCTACCACTGAAATTGACAGTAAAAAATAGATAATCTCCCCCTATATAAAAACGAGAATAATATTGTGCCGCACTATCTATTAATAGCTGCCTAGATAGGGTATCGCCATTTAAGTTGAGATTGTATAAAAGAAGTTGATAGCCCAGCAATGAATCTTTATAGGACAAAGCAACAAACCTTATTGTAGAGTCGTTGGAAGACATTAAATAAGGATTGCCATAAACATTATTATACTGGCTCGTTTTATGTTTCCAGAGTATATGCCCTGTGGAATCGAGCAGGGCGATATAGTAATTTTCTGATTGTGGACCATTCTTAGATTTTATATAATCCGTTACACCAGTTATGATTTTGCCATTTTTTACTTTTGTATGATTATAAATACTTATTACTGTTCCCGTATCTATTATTTCCGATTTTAATATCATCAATGAGTCGAAACATATACTATCGCTTAATCTGTAATAAAAGAATTTTGCGGTATCAGTATTTGAGCTAAGAGAAGTCCCAAATACTGCTAAATTTTTTTCAAAACTATATTGGACAATAGATCCTTTCATGTTAGGAATTGCAAATTTGCCCAAATTGTTCAAATTTGAATCAAAAAGAGTTAGATTGTTAATACTAGAGTTGCAATATAAATTATCATGAATCCTGAGTAATGAAATTCCACCTCCTAGGGGTGCATAAACAGATTTAAGGGTGTCACCATGTGGCGTTGTTTTTAATAAATAGAATTTATTTACATCAGATACCGCCATTAGTAAATTACCAGTTGGCAAGATGAATGAACTACGAAACCTGCCATGATACGAAGTATCCACCAAAGGGTTAATAGACGTATTCATATACCCTTGCCCCTGCGATGACATACAGACAAACACCAGTAAAATAAAGATTAATTGTTTCATAATTTGTGGGTTAAGGGAACAAATATAAATGAAAAATGTGAGAAAAAATAAATGCTAACTTTTATACAACTGATACAGCTTTTTTGTATTTACTTCATTGTCGAAATTGGGCAATTGTTTGCGGGTGTTTGCTTCCAATTCTTTTAATTTTTCTGTATCGTGGCACAGTATATATAATTTCTCAGCAATATCATTATAGTCTTGCGGGTTTGCATATAATGCCGTATTGCCTGCTATCTCTTCAAAGCACGAACCTGTGGAACTGAGGCTGGCCTTGCCTCTAGCCATTGCCTCTACCAAGGGTATCCCAAATCCCTCAAATAAACTTGGGTATACACTAAACAAGCAGGCATCATATAATAAAGGCAAATCTTGGTGCTGCACATAGTCCAAATGTATTACCGGTAATTTATGTTCGTGTATATATTTTAATACCTCACGGTGGTTATCGCCGGCACCGCCACAAAGTACCAAGGGAATGATATCATTTTGTAAAGTCCATTGGCTACATTGTTGCTTATAGGCTTGCAAAAAATGGAGGTGGTTTTTACGCTTATCGGTTTTGCTCACATACAATATATAGTTCTCTGGTAAATGATACCTTTTTCTTGCCTCAGCAATTTCTTCAAATGTATTTTTATGATAATATATATTGTTGCAATTTTGATATACCACTTCAATTTTCTCTGAGTTTATATCAAAGAATTCTATAATATCTTTTTTGGTTTGATTACTTGTGGCTACTATATGTATAGCAGTTTGGCAAGCCCGTTCAAATTTACGTTTATAAATGGCCCTATCAGTAGCACTAAAAAAATCGGGATGCCTTAAAAATATTAAATCGTGTATGGTAACCACCGTTTTTATGTTTGTCTTTTCTATACCAATAGGTAGCTCGTTGCTCAACCCATGATATACATTCAACTTCTTTTTTTGTGCCAACTTGGTGCTACCATAGCTTCTCCAAAGTATATGAAAGGCATCGTAAAATATATTGTGCGGTGTGAGTGTATGCACCTGCTTATTTATGAGTACAGGCTCCCAAAACTTTTCTATTTCTTTATCCAATTTGGGCGTGAACAAGTAATAATCATCATCTGGGAAATAGTGCAATAGATTCTCCACTACCCTTCGGCTGTAATTGCCTAGCCCAGTAGCGTTGTTAAAAGCACGCTTAGCGTCGAATCCTATTTGCATATCTTTCGCAAAAATAAGGAGAAATGGTGATAAGTAGCCGTAACGGTTCCTTACCCCTCACTCCTTATCCCTTTCTTACTCCTTAGTACTAAAATTATGAAACTAAAAACACACATTAAAAAAGTAAAAACTGTTTGCCCACCATGTATAATCATAGCCAGTGCTTTGCCGTGCGATGAAGGAACATTATATAATACCAAGGCTGCACCCACCAAGTAGTGATAGGCACCCATACCGCCGCCGCTAATGGGAATGGAGCGGCCAATGGTGCCGATAGTGCATATCGTAAGTCCTGCAAGTAGCGTGAGCGACGAGGTTTCGGGAAACACATAAAACCAACAATAGGTTAGCATATAATAACATATCCAAATAATAAGGGTATATATTATAAATCTGCCTTTTTGTTTCAAAGCTACAATACTTTTAAGCCCGCTCACAAAGTTGGCAAAGAACTTATATTTTATTAATTTTATATAACAATAATACAGTCCAAATATTAATGCCAGTCCCGCAACAATAACCCAGTACCAGTTATTATATAAATTATTAAAAGTGTTTTCAAATCCAGCTTCCCATATATCATGATAAAAAAAACTATATACTTTATCGTACTGCAATATAATAGTAAGTGCTATCAATAGCAGCAACATCAGCACATCCACAATCCTTTCCAGTAGCACGGTTCCCAATGATATGGCCAGGGGGATTTGTTGATTCTCTTTCTGCCAAGTGCACCGAAAAATTTCTCCCAATCGAGGCACAAAAAAACTAATTCCATAAGCAAATGCGGTAGCAATAAATGTATTTGCAAAACTTGTTTTTTGTCCCGCTGCATTCAGCAATAAATTCCAGCGTAAGGTTCTCACTATATACACCAAAACAGAAACCGCCAATGCAGCCCATGCTACCGTAAAATCAGCATTCCGGATATTTTGCTTTACATCATCCCAATCGGCACTTCCAATAAATGTATATAATAAGTAACCGCCTAATGCTACAAATAAAAAAAATAGTAGGGCATTAAAAATCTTTATGTAATTCATAAAATTTGCTTCAACCTTAACCCCTCTAATACGCCTAGGCTGATAATTTTGCATGCTTGCGTCAGCTCATTAACCATTAAGCATTAACCATCAACAATTAACCATCAACAATTAACCATCAACAATTATTTGATATTATGATATACTTTTTGCACATCATCGTCCTGCTCCATTTTCTCAATCATTTCCATTACTTCTGTTTCTTGCTCTTCGGTTAATTCCACAAATGTATTACCCACACGTTCCAACTCAGAGCTTACGATAGGAAGGTTTTTTTCTTCTAAAGCTTTTTGCATTAGGCTATAATCTTGAAAAGCGGTATATATAATAATTTGGTTTTCTTCGGCATCAATAAACAATTCTTCCAAACCACTATCAATCAAATCAAGTTCTACTTCTTCTGGGTCAAGTCCCGCTGCATTAAGTTTAAACATTCCTTTGCGTGTAAAAATAAAATCGAGCGAGCCTGTTTTATTTAAAGTACCTTCAGCTCGGGTAAAGTATGAACGAACATTTGCCACGGTGCGATTGGTATTATTGGTAGCTGTTTCAAGCAAAACAGCAACACCATAAGGTCCGTAACCTTCATATACATGCTCTTCAAAAATCTCATCACTTTTTTCGCTAGCTCTTTTAATTGCCGCTTCTATACGGTCTTTGGGCATATTCAATCCCTTAGCCGTTTGCATGGCTGCACGTAATCGTGGATTACCACCAGGGTCTGGCCCTGAGCTTTTTACAGCTATTGAAATTTCTCTACCAATGCGAGTAAACGCTTTGGCCATTTTATCGTAACGAGCAAACATCACATGCTTGCGTTTTTCAAATGCACGTCCCATATTGCTGCAAAAATAACAACAATGTCCGATATTGCCATGCTGAGCGAAGTCGAAGTATACGTTTTTTTTGGAATACGGGAGACCGAGGCTATAAATAGGAAGCTGGAAGTAAGAAGTTGTTTGATGCAGCTAACCTAATATAGCAGTAGCTGCGAAAATTACTTTATACCTTATACTTGCTACTTTATACTCCTCCTATATTTGCAACCAATTAGCACGCACACAAATTGACTACTATAATATTCATCATCGCTATACTTGCTACTGCCAATGGCATTATCCGATATAAAAAAAGAAAGTATAATGGGCTAGATTTTGAGCCAACTGCACCAACACATGCAGAACTTGATGAAGAAGTATTTTCTGTTTATGCCAATGAATATTTAAATACGAATTTTAGTTTCTTTAAAGAGTTGAATATAGAAGATAAAAACAAGTTTGTGAACAGGATGATAGACTTTATTAAAGAAAAAAGGATAGTGGGAATGGACGATGTTATTATAGATAATGAATTGTTGTTATTGGTATCTATGCCCGCCATAAGAATCACGTTTGGATTGGAGGAATATATATTGCCCAATATTAGAACCATCGGCGTATATCCCTCCATCTTTTATAATAATTATATACAACAAGAGGCAAAAGGACTCACATTTGTTACGGGCGTTACGTATTTTTCATTGGAACATTTAAAATTGGGCAATGCTAATGAGAGTGATAACCTGAACCTGGGCTTGCACGAAATGGGTCATGCATTTAAGTTATATGTCGATAATTTTGCCAATTCTACAGACGATTTGGTTTACGAAATGAAAGAATTTACCACACATTCAGAAGCCATGTTGAAGTTGATTGAGCAAGGCCAACTAGATTACCTACGAGAATATGCTGGCACCAATACCGATGAGTTTTTTGCAGTGTGCATCGAAAACTTTTTCGAAAAATCATATCCTTTCCGAACCGCACTTCCCAATACCTATCATAAAATGGCCAAGATGCTGAATCAATATCCAGCGGGGTAGTTGTGAGTTGGAAGTTGGAAGCCGGAAGTTGGAAGCCGGAAGTTGGAAGTTGGAAGTTGGAAGTTGGAAGCCGGAAGTTGGTTGCTTATATATTATAGCTATTTATGTATAAAACCATATCTGCAAATTTATATAACTGAAGCAGCGACGAGTACTTGCTACTAAATACTAATTCCCCAACCCCACTCTTCTAGCATCTCTCCTGCGTTTGAAAAAAGCTATAAAGAATCCTATTACCATAATAACGGTGCCGGCCCATAATAAATTTACATAAGGGAAACGAATAGCTTTTAATATAATATAGTCTTTCAAATTGTTTTTGAAAGAAGTAACTAATTTTATATCTAAATCTTTTTTGCCTTTTTCTTTAGAGGGTTTTATATCAATTAAATCAAATTTGGTAAGCTTGTCTTTGTCAATAGCTGAGCTCATAAGCAAACGATTATTTTCAATAGTGCATGCCATTGTAATTTGTTCCTCGCCTTTTAAATTTTTAAGTATAAAATGCAATTCAAAATTTCGTCCTTTCTCTGATAGTGGCTTGATACTTTTTAAGGTGAGCTCATTATTATTGGCTAACGTTATTTGTTTGCCCGCACTTATATCAATGGTATCGGCATTTGCCCAGTCCTCCTTATTTTCTTGTGGATCTAATCCACTAAAAGAAGTGATGTGTGTATATATATCTTCGGTAATATAATGTCTGGTATCTGGATTGGCCACCAATCCCATTTTTGGGTTTGCCTGTGCATTGGGATGCAAAATAAAATGTTCAACTATCTTATTAGTTGCCGTATCAACTTTTTCATATTCCACAGCCAAATAATGATTCACTCCTATATTACTATCACCTCGATACGTAGCAATATATTCTCCTATTTGCACCGCTTTATCTTTGCTTAGCAACATATTTTCTGCCAGGTTAGCATCCATTTTTTCGCCGGGCATGGTAAAATTATTGGAAGTTAATACTCTTTTGCCTGTAGTGGAAACCAATATACCAATAAGCATTAAACCAAAACCTATATGCCCTACACTGGCACCTGATATGGCAAACTTGCCTTTGAGTACTTGTGTAATATATCCTATATTTCCTACCACTGCAAATACCGAAGTGAACAGCATGGTTACATATTCTGGATTGTATGTTTTAAATAAAAATACACAGCCAATTGTTATTATAATACTTATTAAAAAATAGGCTAAAAGTGAACGACCTACTTTTTTAATATCACTGTTTTTATATTTAAAAAACTGGGTGATGGCAGTGAGCAAACCTATTAATACAGCAATGGGTAATTGTATTCTATTATATACATCAATTTTGGGAGGAGCCACGTTTGCATTAAATACATTTTCAAGACCCGTCATTTTTACAATTTTATTCCATACAGGCAGCGATGTGGTAAATATAATTTGCATGGCCGAGAGCACCAAAACCAATGAACCTATAAACATCCAAAACTCTCTGCTCCATAGCTGCTGCTCGGTTTTTAGTGATGGGATTTCTTTCCAACTTCTCACCAATAATACTATATTTATTATAACAAACAACATCATAAATACAAATAATTGATTGGATAATCCATCATCGGTAAATGCATGAACGGAGGTGTTTTGTAATATACCACTGCGTGTTAAAAATGTAGAATATAATATAAGCAAAAATGTAATCGTGATTAATATAAACGCTTCTTTTAAGCTATGTCCGGTACTTTTGGCAATGAGCATTACATGCAGGCCTGCCACCAGTGTGAGCCAAGGCACCAATGATGCATTTTCCACAGGATCCCACGCCCAAAAACCGCCAAAACTAAGTGATTCGTAAGCCCACATAGCTCCCATAATTACGCCAGTTCCTAATATTGCTGCCGAAAATAAAGTCCAAGGCAAAGCGGGCACAATCCATTCTTTATAATTGCGTTTCCACAACGCCGCCATGGCAAAAGCAAAAGGGACGATGGTGCTTGCAAAACCCAGAAATAAAGTGGGCGGATGTATCACCATCCAATAATTTTGTAGTAATGGATTTAATCCGTTGCCGTCTTTTATCAATTTAAGATAATCACTTGTTTCCATGCCACGCATAGTATAAACGGGCAAGTTCGGGTCTATCCACGAAGTATCATGTTCACGCAACAGCTCAAAAGGGCTGCTCCCAAAATGAAACCAATCTAAATCGACACCCAATAACATTGATGACAAAACCACTTGCGACAACGCAATAAATACCATTACAGGGCTGGTCCATTTATTTACTTTAAAAAGTATGAAAACTCCCAATACCATTTGCCAAAAAAGCCATAACAAAAAGCTTCCTTCTTGTCCTTCCCAAAAACAGGATATCATATATTCTTTTGGTAAATCGAGACTGCTGTGCCTAAATGCATATTGGTACTCGAAAAAATGATTTTTGATAATTAAAAACAAACAAGTTACAATAGCAACCACTGCCACCCCATGTATCCAGAAAGCCCATCGCCCTGTTTTAAACCAGGTTATTTTTTGATCGCCATCTTTCGAGGCAAATATAAAACTGATGAGTGCCAGCAGTGATGCTCCAAAAGTGATAGCCACGGCTAGGTGGCCAAGGTTTCCAATAAGGAGGTGTTCGTTTTTAAAGTAGTCTTCCATGGGCCTCACCCCTGCCCCATGCTATATAGAATGGAGTGCTTTCGCACGAGGGGTTTGTTAGTTTTTTATTTTATATATATATTTAAATCTGTATACCAAATTATACTTGGCATAGGAGACGTTACTCAGTTTTTTTTTCTTTATCAGTATTATACTTCGAGGGGCATTTCAGCAAAATTTTATCGGCATGAAAATAAGCTCCCTCCATTTTCCCCGATACCACAATTTTGTCGCTACGGTCGAAATCGGGCGGTTTGGGATTGTCATATATTACTTGGCGGGTTTCTTGCAGCGTGTCAGTAAGGTAAAATGAAAAATGATTGGGCTTGGCCGGGTCGTATTCCATGGGTTTGGTTTTATTCAATACCCCCACTATATGCACGTCGTTGCCCGATATCGCTGCTTCTTTAAAGCTCACATATTCTGAATTTTTATTGAATAAGAAAAGTATGATGCCCAAGGCCGTGGCCATAAACACCAATAATATAATACGATTGGTTTTCATGCTTGATTTTTCTTTTGGTTTTCGAGTTCTTTTTCCAGTTTACTGATACGTTTTTCTTGCCTAAACAAAAAGAAAGCAATACCCGCAAAAATGATTGACAATACAGCAACTACTACATTTACTTTACCCGAGCTGCGGAAGGTATCGTCTATAAAATTGTTTTGTGCCATAACGTTTGAGGTTGTTATAATATATATGATAATGATTATAAATATTTTGTTCATTGTAGTTGCGATTTTATTTTAGAAATTCTATATTTCATCTGTGTCATCCACAGTGCAATGCCCATCCAACCGATTACTGCTGGATAAAACACCAATCGCATGGTATTGGTTTGCCCGTACTGACTAAAAGCTGGATTGCCTTTATTACCAGGGTGCAGCGAATCAATTTGGTCGGGGATAAGTTTGATTAAAACCAAGAACAACGGAAAAGCAAATATATTATATACCGCAGATATGCGTGCTTTTTTCATGGGGTCTTCAATACCATTACGTAAAATAATATAGGCCGCATATAATAACATTCCTACCGCAACACCTTTGAGTTTACTATCTTGTTCGGGCCAAAAATCGCCCCAGGTGTATTGTGCCCACAACATACCCGTGAGCATACCTAGCACACCCAAAAGCAAGGCCACATTAATGGCTTCAAATGCCTTGCGGTCGCTTTCTATACTTTCTTTTCTAAGATATTGAATGCTGTGCCATACCGAAAAGCCTTGTAAAAACATCATGGCAAACCACATGGGAACGTGAAAAAAAAGATTACGCATGGTTTCGTCCAGCACACTATTCTGTGCTTCTGCAGATAGGGGAACATAGAAGCCATAAATGATGCTATACATCACCAATGCTACAGCCACGCACTTCCAACCTTGTTTGAAAAAAAAACTATTCATCTGTTATTTCGGCAAATTTCGGGTGTAAATGCCAATAATGGGCAGATTTTTTTCACCCTTTTATCAAGCTTAAAATTTAGCGAATTAGCTATGCCAATATCAATTATTATTGCGGTGAAAAAAAAACCGATTGTATGTTCGAACACAAAACGCAACCGCTTGCTTCAAAAAATAAATTTTATACACGAATGGTTAAAACAGTTTGTTTTTCCCTTTCTATTATTGCTGTCTGCTTATTTATTGGTATACTAGGCTATCATTATACTGCCAATATTTCTTGGCTCGATTCGCTGCACAATGCATCCATGATTTTAAGCGGCATGGGGCCCGTAGTACCCATAGATACTGATTTAGGAAAATATTTTTCATCATTCTATGCATTGTTCAGTGGTATTGTTTTTATATCGAATGTGGGAATTATGCTGGCTCCTTTAGCACACCGGGTTTTCCATAGATTACATTTAGAGAATTAAAATGTCAACTATATGATAACAAAAAAACATCTCACAATTTTATTCATTTGTATTATATCATATAATACTTCGTCTGCACAATTTAAAAAAGATGATTTCAATTTTCATTACCAAACAACTTTTGTTCCGCAGCAAAATTTTAAAACAAAAAAAATTCCGAGCTATTATAGTACCAATACTTTTGGCCTAAGTAACGACCAAGCAACAACTATTACAGCTACAGGGTTTTTAGGATGGCGATTGGAAAAAAATACTGATATATATTTTAACCCCGAAGTGGCTGGAGGAAAGGGGCTGAACAAAGCTTTGGGACTTGCAGGTTTTACCAATGGCGAATCGTTTAGAGTGGGAAATCCTGAGCCTGCTTTTTATGTGGCTCGTGCTTATATCAATCATTATTTTTCATTAACTAAAGAACGCGAAAATTTGGATGACGACGTAAATATCGTAAAAGGAAGTAGGCCCTTAAAATATATAAGAATTGTTCTTGGAAAATTTTCGATGGCCGATTATTTTGATTGTAATACTTATAGCCACGATGCCCGCTCACAATTTCTAAACTGGGCACTTATGAGCAATGGAGCTTGGGATTACCCCGCCAATACCCGAGGATATACGGTGGGTGCAGTTGTTGAATATAATAATATTCCCAAGAAACTCTCCTATAGACTTGCCTGGTGCCTACCAACCAATACAGCCAATGGCCCTGTGCTCGACTATCATATAAAAAATGCCATGTGCTATACAGGTGAGGTAGAAAGAAAGTTTAGCCTCTTCAAAAAAAATACAACCATCCGTGTACTTGCATTTTTAAATCGTTCGTTGGCGGGTATATATAATAATGCTGTTCCTGTTTTGACTTTACCACCTTTGGGTCCAACTATAAAATTAGCAAACGATGCTTATCATATAAAATATGGTTATGCTATTAATATGGAAATGGATTTGAACAATTGGAGTGGAATGTTTATGCGTGCAGCGTATAATAATGGCAAAACAGAAACTTGGGCATTTACAGAAATTGATGCATCTATAAGTTTGGGTTATGTAGCAAAAGGCGAAAAATGGAACCGTAAAAAAGATCATTTCGGCATCGCCATCCTAGCCAATGGCCTCTCCCCTGAGCATATAAACTTTCTAAAAAGAGGTGGTTTCGGTTTTATGCTTGGCGATGGCAACATTAACTATGCCCCCGAAATAATTTCAGAACTATATTATAATATATCCTTATTCGATGGCCTGCTGCACCTTTCTCCCGATTATCAAATTATTATAAACCCGGGATATAATAAAGATAACCATGGGCCCATACAAGTGGTTGGAGCTAGGCTGCATGTATCGTTTTGATTTTATTATTCAACCCAATCTGCTATATATAAATAGGTTTCTCGGGTACCATTATTATTTCTGTTGGATGAGAATACTATCTTTTTGCCATCGGGCGAGAACATGGGAAAGGCGTTGAACTTACTCTCAGAAGTAATGGCTTTTATACCAGTTCCATCTAAATTTATCATATATAACTGAAAATTGAAACCCCTACTTTCAGGTGTGGATTTATGATTGCTCGAGAATATAATTTTTTTGCCCGATGGGTGGATATTCGGCATGCCCCAATATATATTAGAAAAGTTGCATGGACAAGTGAAAGTGTTATGAGGAAAAGAAGAGCATTTATCTG
>JANYDJ010000069.1 GCA_025363675.1 Flavobacteriaceae bacterium
TGTTTCATCGCCAAGCCACAGAAAGTAAATGCCTTTGGGCAGGTGGCTGAGGTTTACAGTTGTTTGTTGCTGGTTGGTAGTTTGCTTGTGTACCATTTGCCCCAAGGTATTGTATATAGTTATTTCTTCATTTTTTTGAAAGGAGAGATTAGATAATGTTATTAAACCCGAATTTGTTGGATTGGGGTAAACAATTAAACCCTTTTCTTCCTCCACAATATCCTTAATGTTGTTTACTTTCCATAACAATAGTTTCATATAAAAATTAGCCCAATCAAAGTCATTACATTTGTTATAGTTATATGTTCCAATTTTTGCAGATGAATTTTGATAAAAAAGACCTGTAGTTAAAAATAGAAAGTTATTACTATATAAGTAAAACGATAAACTATTTTCTTGTTCAATATTAATTATGGGTTTCCATGTGCTGTTTATTTGCAAATAGTCCTTAGTGTATAGAGAACTTAAATAATTTGTTCTTTTATTTTTAATAATTTTTTTTACTCCATTCAACATATAACTATTATCATTGTTTATAGATAAAAATAGTTTTTGATTTGAATCTAAATATAATGATGTAAATAGGTAATCGCTGTCTGATAAAAAGGGAATAATAAAATCATGGGCTATAAGATTACCATTATAATCATAGGTGAGTATTGCCTCTCCGTTTGAATCAGGATATAAAACACCAGTTATATCATAATGAAAAGGGATAGAATTGTAACTAAATACTAATGAAACTGAAGAATCATTGGAAACAGATTGAATACGTGGCTCATTTATTTCATCACTTCCGCCCCCACCTATTCTTTTTACCCAATCTGTTTGCATGGTACCAACATTGATATGAGAAAGTAAAACATCTCTTGTTTTAAATGAAAAAATATCGTAACTTTTTAATGTATCATTATTTGCAAGAACTAATGTATCGGTAACATTTGTAACTAAATATAGATTTTGCATTTCTGCTTTTAATATACCAGGTGTATAGTCAAAGCTATAATTTGATTTCATTAAAACAGAATGTGAAACATATTTTAAGTCAGAATCAAGTTTCATTAATAACAGACTGTAGTAGTTTGAATCAGATACATAATTATTCCCGTTTATCATATAATTTCCTTTCACAGTTTCAACTGCGTATATGAAGCCATTTATATAAGCAATATTTCCTGTTTGCGATATATAATTATTTGATGATAAAATTTTTTTATATAAATTAACCTTACCAAAAGTGTCTATCTCATATATCCCAATCATTTTTTCCGAATTACTCGACAAAATATGCACTCCATCAAATGAAATATCTTTGTTTTGCTCTTCATAAAGTTGAATGTATAATCTTCCATTTTTACTATTACTGGTAAAAACATTGAAACCATAATTATTTACAAAATCAAGAACCCAATTTCTTTTATAACTATTAGTATAGTGGGTCAAACGGGAATGATTATTCGTACTTGGTGAGTCTGTTATTATACCTTCCTGTTCTATGCTATCATTAAACAAGTTGAATGTATACATACTCCCATCATCTAAATGAATTGGTCTGTAGTAAGCCCATTGCGAATAACTTTTACCACAGGTCTGAAGTATGTAATCATTTTGAGCAAATAAAGATTTTGTAATAAAAAAAAATAAAAATGGAAGATTATATTTCATAAAAAATAATTAGTTTAAGTCCGGGTCATTAGGGTCTAAAGCATAACCGTCAGTTCCGCCATTTGGCGTAAAACTTATATCCGTAGAACCATTGCTATTTGTGGAGGTAGTGTATGAACCTGCCAGCCAGTAAAGCCCGCCACCGGGCCAAATTATTTTTAGTAAGAGTGGGCCACCAATTTTCGTGATATCAATAATTCTTACACATTCAAGGCAAGCCCCTGGGGAATAGCCATTTGCAAAAGGTGGACAAGGATAGGTACAGGTATGTAGAACTGGCACACCGTACCCTCCGCCTTCGCAACATCCCGGACAATTAATTTTTATCTGATTTGGAGGAAAAATTAACTTAGTACTTCCACCACATTCTTTGACAATAATATTTGGCTGAGCGAGTAGTTTTGTTTTTTCAACAATAATTTTTTTATCGTTTTTTGTTGTTGAATTAGACTTTGACGGTTTTTTAGGGTTACCCCCTACAGTTGTATTTGTTAATTGAAACAATATAAAAATTGTCGCTAAAGTTAAAAATTTTTTAATTTTATTTAAAATTTATTTTTTGCTACTCTAATTATTTCACCCTTTTCACTTACTGGTTATCTTAAATTATTTTTTTACATTGGTTTTATAAGCATTTCCAATTTTGCTTACTTTCTTTTTTGATGCCGGTGTTCAGCAGTCATACCCGGCTTTGGGTGAGCAGCCCACAAATGTACTCATTTTTGATTGTGATTATTTATTTATTTAAATTCAACTTCCTTGCACCGTATATTTTTTAGCCGAACTCCAATTAATAGCTCCATCGGCTGAGTATGATGCAGCACGGAAATAATAAGCAGTATCGCTTACAAGCCCCGATATAGTTATTTTGCTTTTGGTACTAAAAGCCCACTGCCACGGTGCATTGCTGGGGGGTACGGCACCACCCGCAGGCACTGCTATGTATTGCCATATATACACCCTTGTGTGCTGCTGGCTGCTTTGGTTTAGCGTAGCAGTATTTACAGGCGTATTTTTATCAATATCGAATACGGGGGGTGCAGGGTTTTGGGTTACTGCTGTGGTTTCGCCTCCGCTGTAATCGAAGCCGCTTTGCTGCAATTTGGTTTCATCGCTGCCGGCTATGGGTTGCACATAGTTTTTTCCAAGTGTTTTTAATGGAGTTTCCACTGCTTTGCGGGCAACATCTTTGGCGGTGGTGTCGGCTTGGCTGCCATGTTGTGCTTTAGCAAGGGCAGTGTTGTAGGTATTAAGCAGTGTGGTAATACTGGCAAGCGTAGGGGCGGGTGTGGCATACACAAGCACATTAGCTGCCATGGTGTCAATAATGTGTTTGGCTTTCAAGCTAAAAACCGCATCGGAGTAGGTTGAAAAATCGTAATTGATTTTGAATGGTTGAATCATAAAAGTTTAAAAATTATAGGTTAAAAGTTAAAATATTGGCTTTTGGAAACAGAAAGGCAACTTGTTGTAACAGAAAGCATGCTTGCTGTGAAAGAAAGGCGGCTTGCTGTAGAAGAAAGCATGCTTGCTAAAGTAAAAAGGGGGCTTTTTGTAACGGAAAGGAGGCTTGCCGGAATAAAAAGGCGGCTTGCCGCAACAAAAAGGAGGGTTAACGAAACAGAAAGGATGCTTATTGCAATAAAAAGGCGGCTTGTAGCTACAGTAAGGCGGCTTGCTGAAAAAAATACTTCGCTTTTGAGTAAAAAAACCATGGCTTAAAACCGATAAAATACTTGTAGGTAAATATAATGTATGCTTAAACACTATTTTTAGCATATTTAATGAACAAACTCTTGTATTTTTATTTAAAATCATAAAAAAGAAATCGGGTTGCAATGTAGCGGGAAAATGTTAAATGCAAATTTTATTTTCCATAAAATGTTTTTTATATATATAGCAAGTTGTATTAAATCATATCCTGAAGTAGAAATATTTCCTTTACTCCGTTACCATTTAAGTATTTTATACATTAAAGTTAAATCTGCTGGCACATTTCTGCCCAAACATTCTACTGTGGTGCCTTCCTTTAGGTTGTTAAAATTAACTATAATTGTTTTTTGATTTCTAGTAAGAAAAAAGACACCCATTACTGGTTTTGGCAACCCAATACCTGTTAGCGGCAAAGTATAGTGCTCTATCCCTATTGCTCCTGTTTTTGGGTTTTCTGTAACCCAATTAAAAGACAGTAACATACAGTTCTCGTTTGTTTCTTCACTATATATTCTATAAAGTTCTATCGCTTTGCATTGGGGCAACAACTGCGTGTTGCGGTGTGGAATGCCGCTGCTTTCTTTATGCCCAATTTCAACCGAAATCATGCTGCTTTGTTTGTTTGCTTTCACCCTCATATCTATTCCTTTAATTTGCCGCAAAATGAACATATTTCGAATTCTATTAGCTTATACTATTGTTTAAAAGTTTATATCATTCACACATTTTGGTTCTTTGCAGAAAAAAAACAAATAATCAAACTATAACAAATTCCCAACAGCATCTAATTTGCATCCCATCCTTATATTCATTAACTTCGCGGCAAAATTAAAAAAACGATATAATGGCATACGATTTAGACATGATTAAAGCCCACTACGCCCGCCTTCAAGGCCGTGTAGAAGCTGCTCGCAAAGTGATTGGAAAACCCCTTACCCTTACCGAAAAAATATTATATAGTCACCTTACAGAAGGCAATGCTACCAAACCCTACCAACGCTTGGTAAGCTATGTTGATTTTGCTCCAGACAGAGTTGCCATGCAAGACGCCACAGCTCAAATGGCTTTGCTACAATTTATGCAAGCTGGTCGGCCCAAAGTAGCCGTGCCAAGCACCGTGCACTGCGACCATTTAATACAAGCTAAAGATGGTGCCGTAGCTGACTTAAATACGGCTATTGATAAAAACAAAGAAGTATATGATTTCCTAGCTTCGGTATCTAATAAATATGGTATCGGTTTCTGGAAACCTGGTGCAGGTATTATACACCAGGTAATATTAGAAAATTATGCTTTCCCCGGTGGCCTAATGATAGGAACTGATTCGCATACTGTTAATGCTGGCGGCCTTGGAATGATTGCTATTGGTGTGGGTGGTGCCGATGCTTGCGATGTAATGGCTGGTTTGCCATGGGAACTTAAATGGCCCAAACTAATTGGTGTAAAACTGACCGGAAAGTTAAGCGGCTGGGCATCATCAAAAGATATTATACTAAAAGTGGCAGGCATACTTACCGTAAAAGGTGGTACTAATGCAATACTAGAATACTTTGGCGATGGGGCCGACTCGCTTTCATGCACCGGAAAAGGAACTATATGTAATATGGGTGCCGAAATAGGAGCCACCACTTCACTATTTTGCTACGATACTAAAATGGCTGAGTACCTAATGGGTACAGGCCGTGCCGATATAGCCACCGCTGCCGATACGGTAACCGAACACCTCCGTGGCGATAAAGAAGTATATGAAAACCCCGAGAAGTATTTTGATGAGGTAATTGAAATCAACCTTTCTGAATTGGAGCCCCATATTAATGGTCCTTTCACGCCCGATTTGGCTTGGCCTATTTCTAAATTTGCGGCTGCTGTAAAAGAAAACAACTGGCCTGCCGAACTGGAAGTTGGATTGATTGGCTCATGCACCAACTCTTCGTACGAAGATATAACCCGTGCGGCTTCGGTAGCCAAGCAGGCAACAGACATAGGCTTAAAAGCAAAAGCCGAATTCACCATTACCCCCGGTTCTGAACTGGTAAGATATACTGTTGAACGTGATGGCTATCTTAACATCTTTGAGCAAATGGGTGGTGTCGTTCTCGCCAATGCCTGCGGACCCTGCATAGGCCAATGGGCACGCCACACAAACGACCCTAATAAAAAGAACTCTATCATAACTTCATTCAATAGAAACTTTGCCAAGCGTAACGATGGCAACCCAAATACCCATGCATTTGTAGCCTCGCCCGAGATTGTAACCGCACTTGCTATTGCTGGCGATATTACCTTTAACCCGCTTACCGATTATTTAACCAATGCAAATGGTGAAAAAGTGAAATTGAAAGAACCCGAAGGAATTGAAATGCCTATTAAAGGATTTGCGGTTGAGGATGCAGGTTTTGTAGCTCCCGCTGCCGATGGTAGCAATATTACTATAGCCGTTTCGCCCACCAGCGATCGTTTGCAAATATTAGAAGCATTCTCAGCCTGGGAAGGAACAGACCTAAGCGGCTTAAAACTATTAATAAAAGTAAAAGGCAAATGCACCACCGACCATATTAGTATGGCCGGCCCATGGCTTAAGTTCCGTGGCCATTTAGATAACATATCAAACAATATGCTAATAGGTGCGGTAAACTTTGCCAACGATAAAACCAACAATGTAAAAAACCAATTAACTGGCGAATACGGCGAAGTACCTGCGGTGCAACGTGCTTACAAAGCAGCCAGTATAGGCAGTATAGTTGTGGGCGATGAAAACTATGGCGAAGGAAGTAGCCGCGAGCATGCAGCTATGGAACCTCGCCACCTAGGTGTGCGTGCCATATTGGTAAAATCGTATGCCCGCATACACGAAACCAATTTAAAAAAACAAGGTATGCTGGCCCTAACCTTTGCCGATAAAAACGACTACGACAAAGTTCGCGAAGACGATACGTTTGATATTATAGGTTTAACATCCTTCACCTCAGGCAAACCCCTGGGACTTGTTATAAACCATACCGATGGAACCTCTGATACTATTATGGTAAACCACACCTACAACGACCAACAAATTGAATGGTTCAAAGCTGGTGGTGCATTGAACATTATTAGGCAGCAACTGGCGTAACTGCCACTCCTTTGTCATTTCGAGGAACGAGAAATCTACTGTGTTTCAATGTTAAATTCTGCCTGTGGTTGGCGTTGGTTGCTTGTGGTTGGCGTTGTCGCCAATCACAGCATGAGTAGTTCTGCTTTTGCTTGTGGTTGGCGTTGTCGCCAATCACAAAATGCGAATCGCATATTATGCCTGTGGTTGGCGTTGTCGCCAAACACAGCATGAGTAGTTCTGCCTGTGGTTTTGCTTGTGGTTTCTGCCTGTGGTTGGCGTTGTCGCCAAACACAATGCGAATCGCATATTTTTGCCTGTGGTTGGCGTTGTCGCCAATCACAGCATGAGTAGTTCTGCTTTTGCTTGTGGTTTTTTCTGCTTGTGGTTGGCGTTGTCGCCAATCACAAAATGCGAATCGCATATTTTTGCTTGTGGTTGGCGTTGTCGCCAAACACAGCATGAGTAGTTCTGCCTGTGGTTTTGCTTGTGGTTGGCGTTGTCGCCAATCACAAAATGCGAATCGCATATTATATTTGACCCATGGAATTTGGCCGCGTACCCACCGATGAATTATCATCAATAGACTTCACCCTACCACCCGATCACCCCCAAACCAAAAAAGTACTGGGTGGTAAAAAAGCAACTGGAGCAAAAGTATATGTAGGCTGTGCCAAATGGGGCAGGCCCGAGTGGGTAGGACTCATATACCCAAAAGGCACCAAAGCTGCAGATTTTCTAGCCCACTATGCCAAGCACTTTAACAGTATAGAACTCAATGCCACCTTCCACCAACCCCATACTCGAGAAACTATTGAGAAATGGGCCGATATGACGGGCAAAGGGTTTAAATTTTGCCCCAAAGTATACCAAGGCGTAAGCCATTGGAAACGCTTAAAAGATGCACAGGTCGAAACCGATAAATATATAGAAAGTATTATGGGCTTTGGCGATAAGCTTGGCCCTGTGTTTTTGCAGGTGCACGATAACTTTGGTTTAAAATCGGTAGAGGTATTACAAGAATATTTAAAAACTTGGCCAAAAGAAATAGCCCTACAACTGGAGCTACGCAACACCAATTGGCATATCGATTCTATAATGGTGGATGAGCTAATGCAGCAGATGCAGCAATTGGGTATTGGCTTTGTACTAACCGATGCATCCGGCCGCCGCGATGTGGTGCACATGCGGCTTACAAATAGCACTGCCTTTATTCGCTGGGTAGGCAACAGCCTGCACCCTACCGATTATGTACGGATAGACGAATGGGTATTGCGAATAAAAGAATGGTTAGCTGCGGGCATTAAAGAAGTATACTTCTTGGTACATAATCACGATGAAATTAATACCCCTGTTATTGGCGACTATGTGGTGCAAAAGCTTAACGAGGTGTGCGGGTTAAAATTGGAAAGGCCAAGTTTTATAGGGAAGCTTTTGTGAGGCTAAGAGGGGTGCAATAAAAACATTAAAAAACCGTTTGATGAGTTATAGTTTTTGAACTATTATTGCCCATGAATTTGCAAACCTTGGGTCAGCGGTTCATGAGTAGTCGGTGGGGACACCGACCACAAACCAAAAACAATTAATAAAACAAAATAAAAAACATGAAAAAAATAATACTCACAATTCTTATTACTACCGCAACGTATGCAGTTAGTAATGCACAATTTCAATTAAGCGGAATGCTTGGAAATAATTTTTCTGCGGCATCACAATTAATCAACAACACAGAACCTGTTACAGGAACAGTAAAACCCGTTTTTGGAACATTAGGAGCAGGAGTGAACTTAGGTCTTTCAGCAAATTATTTTTTTAAGTCCAATATTGGGGCAAGAATTGATTTTGCATATTGCATGGGAAAACAATTTGAAACTCAAAATATTTATAACGGTTCTTTAACTGGAATTACTACTATAAGCGGTAATAATTTTTCAGTTGCTCCAATGTTAGTCATAAAAAATCCTATGAATAAAATAAACTTATATGCTTTTGTAGGACCAATTATAGCCAGTTGCAATACAAAAATTAGTATGCATGAATCTGGGAGTGGGGCACAGACAGGGAATTATACGGTAGTAATGTCTGGAAATATGGCTTTGGGCTGGAAAGCAGGAATAGGTATAGATTATAAATTATCAGAGAGTACATTTTTATTTTTAGAACTTCACAATAACTCTATTTCTTATAAACCGGCACAAATGGAAAATACTGAAGCGTATGCCAACGATAAAAAAGATGATACGATAATATTCGCGAGTGAAAAAACAGCACAAGACCCAAAGACAAAACGGTTACAAGTTTCATTGCCATTTAGTAGCATTGGAATAAATGTAGGTTTTAAAATTTCATTAACTAAATAAGATGAACCAAAGGTCAGCGGTTGGTCTACTCACAAATCGCAGCATGAGTAGTTGGTGGGGACACAAACCACTGACCGAAAAGCCCGTTTGGTAATGTTATAATTTTTGAACTATTATTGCCCATGAATTTGCAAACCTTGGGTCAGCGGTTCATGAGTAGTCGGTGGGGACACCAACCGCTAACCAATTATGATAAAACGCATATTCCCGTTGTTGTTTATTGTGTCACTTTTTTCTTCATGTATCGCACCGTGGTTTGTAAAACCATATTATGCATTGCCTAATGGAGGTATAAGACCCAAGCAGCAAAATTTTTCGGTCAGCGGTTGGTGTCCCCACCAACCGCTCAGTCTATCGCACCACGCTACATACTGTCGCCAACCACTCAGTCTAAAATACGGTTGGATAAACTATTTATTACAATAAATAGGATATCCTTAATCCTTGGATAGTTTTTACACTAAATTTGCAACGTGAAAATATCCAATGAAACAAAGGTGGGGGCATTAACCGTAATTGCGGTGGTAATGCTAATTTTGGGTTACAATTATTTAAAGGGAAATGAGCTGTTTTCATCTACCCATACCTACTATGCAATATATGATAATGTTGATGGCCTTACTCCTTCCAATGCTGTAATGGTTCAAGGTTTAAAAGTAGGGCAGGTAAGAAAAGTTAGTTACCGTCAAGATAAAAAACTGGTGGTTATGATTGAAATAAACAGTGATTTAAAGTTGACAAGAATGGACTCATGCAAAATTGTGCCCGCCGATATTTTTCAAAACAAAATTATTGAAATAACAACTTCGCATATTGGTGATCTTGCTCAAAATGGAGACACTTTAATAGCTTATCTCAAACCTGGAATAACGGATCAGATTTCTGCCGTTGTAGGCCCTATAAAAATCAAAACAGAGAAGTTCATTGTTGCCATCGACTCCATGATTGGAAATTTTAGCACCCAACTTTCAAATGCGAATGGAGGAGATTTAAAGCAATCGCTTGTTACACTAAAAAACACCCTCAAGGCATTAAGCAATACTGCTTCTGGTATGGACCATTTGCTTAACTCCGACGCAAGCAAGTTTAATCAAATATTAGCACACGTAGAAGGAATTACCCGCAAACTACACGATAACGCAGGCACCTTGGATAAGGTGATGAAAAATATGGCTAAAATTACAGACTCTTTAGCAGCGTCTGATATAAAAACAACAATAAATAATGCAAAAGATGCCGTAAAATCGGTCACTATATTACTAGATAAAATAAATAAGGGACAGGGAACTATGGGTTTGTTAATAAACGACACTTTGCTATACAATAATTTGAAAAAATCCAGTGCAAGCCTTGATAGTTTTCTTATAGATTTAAAAGCCCATCCTAAGCGGTATATATATTTTACTGTATTTGGAAAGAAAGAGAAAAAAGTAAAAACTAATTAAAAACAGTGATGAGCGATGTAAACGATAAAATACGCTTGGTAATTGTTGACGACCATCAAATCTTGATTGATGGAATAAAATCTCTTTTAAAATCGGACAAACGTTTTGTAGTTGTAGGTGAAACCACCAAAAGCCCCGATGCTATTGGGCTTGTAAACTCTCTGCAACCCCATATTCTTCTTAGCGATATAGATATGCCAGATATGAACGGTATTGAGCTAACCAAATTGTTAAAATCCGTTTTCCCTTCCCTAAATGTTTTGGTGCTATCTATGCATAACGACCGTACAATGATTGCTGAAATAGTAAATGCGGGTGCTTCAGGTTATATATTAAAAAATACTGGAAAAGAAGAACTTGTAATGGCTCTTTTAAAAATATATAATGGTGGTATGTTTTTTAGTGATGCTGTTGCGGCAGAAATGATGCGACCTGTCGTTGAATCAGTAAAGCCCATCACCAATCAGGTAAACTTAACAGGTCGAGAATTAGAAATTGTTAAATTAATTTCTGAAGAATATAACAATGCTCAAATTGCAGACAAGCTATTTATCAGTGAGCGTACAGTAGAAACGCATAGAAAAAATATATTGCGAAAAACAAATACACACAATGTTTTAGGTTTGGTAAAATTTGCCATGGATAACGGAATAGTCTAACAGGCAACTTTTAGTAAAAGTTTATGGTCAAAGGGTTAAAAAGAAAAAATATGTTAAAATATATATATATAACAATCTCGTTTATCTTTCTGTCACACTTGGCTTTGGCCCAGAGCCCTCTCTTTCCTAATCCGTATGAAGGTCTTTGGGAAGGTGAATTAAAAATGTATAGGCCCATTAATATCAAAGAACCCGAAAGAGATATTGTTAGGCCAAAAGTAACGACGCAACTAGAAATAACAAAAAATGATTCCGCACATTGTTGGAATTTTACCATCAGATATATATCACAGGGCAATAAAGAAGAAAGAAAATATTTGCTAAAAAAAGACAGCCTCTCGGGAAGTTATATTATAGAAGAGATAAATGGGGTTAAACTATATTCATATCTATTGGGTACTACGCTGATAGAGCGTTTTTCATTGCCCGAAAAAGATATTGTAAGTATATATAAATTTAGTGCCGATACTGTTTTTACACAAATTATTTCAAGCGAAGTAGCACCGATAACTTGGACGGGCGGGTCGAAAGGAGTGCCTAAAATATTTAGTTATTTTGTTGATGGCTATCAAGACGCTTTTTTAATTAGGAAAAAAAGATAGCTGATATTGGAGTCTTTTCAATATAATTTAAATCAATTGGGCCACGCTGCCAAATGGGTAATATCAAAAGCAGAGAACTATAAAATTATTGCTTTTGAGGGAGAGGTGGGCACAGGCAAAACTACACTAATTCAAATAATTTGCAAAATCCTAGATGTAGATAATAATGTGGTAAGCCCTACTTACTCATTAGTTAATCAATATAATAATTCTAAAAATACAAATCTGTTGTACCATTTTGATTTCTATCGCATTGCCTCCGAACAAGAAGCTATAGATATGGGCATTCATGAATATATAGAAAGCGGCAATTTGTGCCTCATAGAATGGCCGCAACATATATCGCAGATACTTTCAAAAGAAAAAGTCATCTATATAAAACTTGAAATAAAAGGAGAAAACGAACGAATTTTAACAATCAATTAAATTCAAAGCCCTGCTGGTGAACAACCAATAAGCTGCATGGTAAATTTGAAAGAGCGTATTCCAAATCATGTGGAAAAAGCCTGTCTAATAACCCTAATTCTGTGTCGGGAGAATTGAGAACCAACAAATCAGCTTGGCTTTCTCTAGCAAATGTGGAGACACAGTGACCTGGCTTTCCCTCGCGTTGATCAATTTTAACTTCTATATTACTTGAAACAAATTGTTGTAGCAGGTTGTCCACTTCTTGTTTGTTATCGAACAAGTTCATTAAGGTGTCTTCTGTATTATATATTGGTTGGTTGGGCTGATCGTTTTCCATCGAAACAACTAATTGGTCAATAGGAAGCTCCTCTACCAAGGTTATTTTTTTTGTGCTTGTTAATTTAATAAGTTTAGCTGCAAACTCAAGAGTATTGGGCGTTTTGGGATGGTCAACCCCGCTCACCACCAAGTGCTCGAATGCCCCATTGTTTTTTACTGGATGGTGCAGCAGCAAAATACTACAGCGACATTTACGACACAGATTCTTAGATATGCTGCCCCTAAAATATTTAAATACATTTTGGGTATCATCTGTGGCTGTAATTAGCAAATCTATTTTTTGAGTTTGTGTAAACTCTAGTAAGCTTTCCACCTTGTCTCCTTCAAGCCAATGCAGTCCATCTAATTTAATCTGCAACCTCTTAAGTACTTCGTCTAAATGTTGTTGCTTTTGGGTACTTGCTTCTCCAACGTGCACCAAATGCAACTCTGCATCCTTAGCTAATAAAGCCGCACAACTCAATTCGTCTTCTAAATGGTGGTTAAACGCTACGGCAACCGTTATTTTTTGAAACATTTACGAAGGGTTAGAATGGTAGATCGTCTTCGCTTTGGCCTGGTCCTGCAGTAAAAGGATCGCCTGCAATCGAGTCTTGTGTGTGAACCGCAGGTGTCGAACCTGGGCTTAATACATCTATTTTCCAAGGCTTCAAGTCAGTATACCAACGGTCGTTATATTCGCGGCTTTGCACATCAAAAGAAACTTTAAGATCGGTACCTTCAGAAAATGTTTCTATTTGTGTTGCTCGCTCGCCCCATGCTGAGAAACATATTTTTTTGGGGAATTGTTCTGAGGTTTCGATAACAAAATCCTGTTTTGACCAAGGTCCATTTTTTCCTTCTCCTGTTTGTTTTGGCAACAACTTAACTAGCTTGCCTGATATTTCTAATGCCATTGTATTATGTATAAATTTACTTGCAAAAATAACTCATTATTTTATTATAATGAAAACAAAATAACGTAAAAAACAATCCACACTTAATTGTGCTAACATTGTTAATCATATAATTCGAATTTGAGTTCGTTCTTCCCGTATCCAAGCTCCTTTAAGCGGTCTCGAGCCTCACGCACCATTGCACTCCAACCGCACAAGTAAAAAACCACAGGTTTTATTTCTCCAAAATATCTTAAATATACGTCGTGAACATATCCCGTGTCTCCGCTCCATGTTTCTTTTGTCTCTCTTGATAATACCGGAAGGAATTTGAATTCAGGATGTTCTTTTTCCAATTGTTCAAATTCTTTTCTATATAATATATCTTGTTGAACCCTGTTGCCAAACACCATATATATATTCTTGTGCGGAATATTTTTATTATATATGTCTTGTAGCATGGCTCTTAATGGTGCTATACCTGTGCCCGTACAAACAAAACAGAGGTCTGTTTCTATGTTTTCTGGCAGTACAAATTTACCAACGGGTCCTGCTGTTTTAACAATACTTCCAACTTTTACATTTTCAAAAAGATAGGGTGTTCCTAACCCATCTGGTTTAATCACGATGCAAAGTTCAAAAATTCCATCTGCTTGCGGTGCAGAAGCAATCGAGTAGCTTCTATTCGTGAATTTGGCTTGAATAGGGAGGTCTAACATCACAAACTGTCCCGCTTTAAAGTTAAAATCTCCCGGCATTTTCAAATAGTACCTTTTAACTGTGGGATTCTCGTCGATAATATCGACAACTACTGCATCATGGTATTGGTGGGCCATAAATTTTTATTTATTTAATAATATGCGGGGCAAATAAACAGAAATAAATTTATATTGCAGCCAAATTTTTAATCCCATGGCCGAAAGCATATCAAAAGCTCAAATGCACTTTATTCAACTTGTGAAAAACAAGCTCCCTGCCCATTCTTACTTGTCAGAAAAAATTGCTTCTGTGCTTGATATAAGTGATCATAGTGCATATCGTCGAATTCGCGGTGAAAAAACTATGAGCCTAGACGAAGTATTGATTCTTGCAAACCATTTTGAGATAAGTTTAGAATTGTTAAATCCTCAAATATCTAATGACCTTGTCTGGTTTTCGTTTAAAACATTAGATAATAAAGCATTTACGTTTGAACAATATTTGCAATCACAAATAGATCATTTAGAAAGAATAAAAAAGGCGAAAGAGAAGGAAATGATATATTCTGCCAAAGATTTGCCTGTGTTTCACTATTATCATTTTGACGAACTTGCTTCCTTTAAAATATTCGTTTGGAAAAAGGCCATTATGGGCCTCGAAGAATATCAGGATAGAAAATTTTCTTTCGATACGGTAGATGAAGACGACAATGTGGTAAGGGGTAAAATGGCTTTAGAGCGTTATTTGGAGGTTCCAAGCATAGAAATTTGGAATGACGAAACCCCTCATTCTGTGTTACGTCAAATCCATTTTTACTATGATATGGGTGTTTTTAAAAACAAAAACGAGGCCCTTCTATTGGTGGATCAATTTATGGAAATGATGGATCATTTGCATAAACAAGCCGAAGCTGGACACAAATTTCATGTGGGCGATGGTCCTTCAGAATATTGTAGTTCCTATAAATTATACAATAACGAAGTAGTGCTTTGCGACAATAGCATTTTTGCAGTTGCCGATGATCAAAAAGGTGTATTTATTACCCATAATACCTTAAACTATATGTATATAACAAATCGAGACTATTGTGATACCACCCATAAGTGGCTTAAAAACCTAATGAAACGCTCCACTTTAATTAGTAACGAATCTGAAAAATCTAGAAGGCAATTCTTTAATACCATTAAAGAAAAGGTGAAAGAGGTGAGAGCCAAAATTAAATAACTTATTTAGCTCCTTCGCTAAGTATAACGGGCACCTTACCGTCGGTGATGATAACCTTTGAGTTTGGAGAGGTTAGCAATCCTTTCATCATTTGTATGCTGTTATACTGCAACAATTTTGTTGTTAGAGAAGAGTCTATAATTAATTGTGCACGTCTAATGCCTTCAGCTTCTATTAGAAGTCTTTCGGCTTCTTTCTTTTGTTTGTTAATAACAAATTCCATTTGAAGGGCTGACTGTTCAGCATTTACTTTATCTTGGATAGCTTGAGACATAGCTTGAGGAAGTATTATATCCTTAAGTAAAACCGCATCTACAATAAAGCCCTTACTTGCAATATGTTCAATAAGCTCTTCCATGATAACTTTCTCCACTTTTTCTCGTTCAATTGCATATAATTCCTTAGCAAAATATCTTGAACTAACTTCACGTGCAGTGGCCAAAAAATTACTCTGCACTATAACTTGTTCATAGTTAGTGCCAAAGTTAACGTACACTTCGCGAGCTGCCTGAGGTTTAACATGATACAATAAAGTTATTTGAGCCTGAACGCTCAAGCCTTCTTTAGTAGGCAATGGTAAAGTTTCATATATTTCAACGGTTCTAATATTTATTTTTAATATTTTAGAAACGAAAGGGTTAAATATATGTGGCCCTGCAGACAAGGGCTCTTTCTTTAATTTGCCAAGTGTTTGTTTTAGCCCTGTCTCCCCTGGTCTAATAATAGTGCAACTTACTAAGGTTGTGAGTATTAAAAACAGTGCTGTGTTGCGGTTTTTTTTCATTTTGTGTAGGATTAAATTTCGGAGTTAATTAACAAAAACAGAGCCATTATTTATAATTATATCATCGTATGTGTATCAAATCTCCTTGTTTGTTTGAGAATACGAGTGTTAGTTTGCCAATAAAATATCCCGCTGTGACTAATCAAGAAAAATTCCTGAAAACCCTTTCAGAAAAATCATTATCTAAGGATTTTTATAATCAAATGTCGGATTTTGCTAATAATTTTATAAAGCAAAAACAAAGCAAAACTCATCCAACCGAGAATGCAAAAAAGCGGGGTGCTTTTTACAGATGGCGTACTACAGAAAATCTCGATAAATATTTAATAGAGTTTGAATCAAGCTTTAGTAAAAGAGGTGGGAAAGTTATTTGGGTTCCTGACGAAAAAGATTTAGCCAATGAAGTTGAACTTATATTGAGCAAGTATAGTAATTACGATATTGATATTTCTCATTCGCAAATATTCGAAGAGGCCAACTTGTATGATAAAATTTCAAGGCCCTATAATAACCTAGGACTAGGAGCTAGTATGGTTGGCGAAAACCGAGAATACAGCCATCCTTTGTTTCCGCTTGCACATATTGGAAAAGAAAAAGCCAATCTGTTTTTCAATGACATTTTAGGTTTAAAAGCACGCACTCCCGCAAAAGACTGGGCCGAGTATTATAGAGATAAAACAAATTCGAAAACCACCAATAAAACGGTTGCTTTTGTAAGCCCTCAGTTTGCATTAAGTGATTCTGGCACGTTGGTTTTTATTGGCAATAATGGTCTTCAAACATCGGCAGTAATGCAAAGTAAAGTTATTGTGGCATTGGTAGGCATTGATCAAATAGTCGCTACGCAAAACGAACTAGAAACCTTCTTGCCTCTGTTGTCTATTTATGGACAAGCGGAAGCAATTAGTAGACAAATTTTATTTGTAGGCGGACCAAAGCAAAGCTCTTTTGATGAAGGCCCAGAAGAAGTATATGTAATTTTGTTTGACAATGGAAGGAGTAATATTTTAGCAAAAACACCCATTAGGCAGGCTGCTCATTGTATTCAGTGTGGTGCTTGCCATATGGTTTGTCCTGTATACAGAATGGCTGGGGGGCAATCTTTTAATTCAGCCAATATCGGTCCTATAGGAGAAGTTACTTCACAGCACCAATATCCAAAAAAAGACCTAAAACATCTTAGTTTTGCTAGCACTCACTGCGGGGCCTGCACAGAGGTTTGCCCAGTAAAAATAGATATTCATAGCCTTATTATTAATAATCGAAAAGAGGTGCAAGAAAGTGGCCATATTGGATCAAACGAAAAGTATTTATGGCTTGCTTGGAAAAGGATGATGCTAAAACGAAAAAGGATGAATCAAACTACTTCCCTTAAAAGTTTCATGTTTCGCACAGCATACCGAAAAGGCTGGGGCGAAAAAAGAGAGTTTCCTCAAATTGTTGAACGTTCATTTAATCAAATGTGGATTGAACAATTTGGGACAGGCCACGATGATTAAGAATATCTCCTTCTTTATATATGATATGTCGGAATGCAAAAAACGCTTCAACGACAGTGCTAAAAACTGATATATGGTAATAGGTTTTTCACGGAACTATCTGGCAATAATTTCGCCTTGCTAAGTTCTGTTGCTTCTACAAATTTTTTGTGTTGTTTTCTATAGTTTATAATCTGGTTTGCTGCTTTCCACCCTATGTATGGATGATTGCCCATCACTGTTTTGCTAGCACTGTTAATGTTAACCTTTGTTAATCCTTGACGAATACATAAATGCGGGGCCGCTATATTATATATCTCTTTATCCATGTTTGTTATTTGTTGCATTTGTGTAGTACTAATGTAGCCCCCTAGGCGATCACGATATTTTACAATTCTGCTTGCCATATATTTGCCTATACCTGGCAAGGTCTCTAATTGTCCACTGTCCGCTACATTTAGGTCAAAGACTAAAAACTCTTTTTTCAAATAGGCTTTTTTCTCAAAACTATCGGGTAGCAATATGTGTTTGTGTGCTTTTGAAACCCAAGCGGAGTCTAATATGGGCATTTTTTCAAAATCTATTTTACGCACGAACCCATTATACTTGTTTCTACGTTTTAGTATATACTTAATCTGCCCCTTATTTAAGCCCAGTTTTTCAAACATATCAGGTGTTGCTATATTTGGATTAAAAGGAAAGAATAGAATGGGTTTTTTATTTTCTTCAGGCCGCTCTTCTGATACAAACCTTTCTTGTAATTCTTCCTCTTTATCAAAAAGCATGTCTATTGAGGCTATTTCAGAAGCAGATAATAATCGTTGCTGTTGTTCCTCCTTAAACAAAATACTTATCGGCAAGAAGAAAACCAATCCCAAAGACAACAATAGAATCCACACTATACCCCGTTTTTGCGATGCTGCAAACTGGATAAAATCATTCCAATGTCCTTTAAACCCCTTTGTCAAATGCCCATAATTTATTATCTGCAAACATACAAAAATGCTTTGTAGCAAAAAAATAAACTGTTGTTTGTCAAATAAAATAAATTATAAACGTTTGTATATTGGATTAATTTGGTTTTATTGCAATAAAAAAAAGGAGACATTCACTATGGAAACTATATTTAATAAGTTACTTGTCACTTCCGAAAGGGCAGATACTTTTCCCGCAGCATGTGGTTTTATCGAGTTTATGATAACTTTTAATAAACCTCAAGAGGTGGACTTTGTGTTCATCAACGAAGACCTTTCCCATTTGAACCTGGAAGTAAAGGAACGCATAAAACAATGCATAAATGAGATGCACAACAACGACATTATGACCGAGCATTCTTTTAGACAGGGGAATTTTCACCGTGGCATTATAGATATGGCAAAATATTCCGCTATCGACCTTATCGTTTGCGGAGCAGAGCTAGTAAAGGGGTTTCGACGTTTTTGGAATGGTAGTGAAACATATAAGCTGATAAAAGCGGCTCCTTGTTATGTTGTTTCTATTCAAAAACCCATGAAACGACAAAGTATTAAAAAAATTGTGCTGCCTATAGATAGTACCCAAGAAACGCGGCAAAAAGTACCCGCTGCGATTCAAATGGCTAAGCTTTTCGGAGCAACCATACATGTTCTCGGTGTATCATCTAGCAATTCCATAGACACCCTAAAAACAGTTAAGAACTATGCAGAACAAGCTAGTAATTTTATGTCTGAAAGAGATGTTAAGGTCGAATTAGAGTTTTTGCAAGGAACCAACCTTACCGATGTAACTCTTCAATATGCCGATAATATTGATGCCGATATGATAATGATAATGGCCGTGGAAGAACCAAACCCTATCGGTATGTTTGAAGGCTCATTCCCAGAACAAATGATTCTAAAATCTCAGGTTCCTGTTATTTCCATCAAGTTAAGGGAAGACTTAAAGGTAACTTATTTCGCAGTATAACACATTTTTAACATAATATTTTTGCACCGTTGCCCTTATAAAACAACAATGCTCGAAAAGTGCGGAAGAGCGATTGGGTATTACATTTTAGATTAGACCTCTTTCATAATTCACAATAGTTTGGGTAAAACTTTTATGCGGTTGCTTTTCGTATTCAAAATTTCTGTATAAACTTTGAATATGAAATGGGAAGAAATAAAACATATAAGACCTGCTGTATTTAAGCGACTGGTGGGTGTTCACAAAGAAACCTTTGAAAAAATGGTTGAGGAGATTATCAGAATAAAGCCACCTTCAGCACATAAAATATCAGGTAATATGCGTGGGCCAAAGCCAAAATTGTTGCTGCCTAAAATAAGTTGACCGTTTTAAAGGGAAATAAAAAACATTAAAACGAAAATAAAATTTGCCCAATCGAATTATTTCAATTACAATTGCCTTTCAGTTTTCTTATATGAATTTTCATTCACAAAATAAAATATACCACAAATCTGTTAATAATTACTCCCAAGCGGGTTTCCGAGGGTTAGAAGCATCTTTTTTGCTCAAAAACTTAAGTCGGTTTGTTAAAAACATACATAAATTTTTCAAAATCGTACATAAGTTTATTGAAAACATAGATAAGTTTTTTGAAATCGTACATAAGTTTGTTGCGAACATACATTACTTTGTTACCGGAGTAAATTTTTTTTTGAAAAAACAATGTATCTTTTTCAAAAAAATACATTGTCATGCTGCTCGGATACATTACCGCGTTAAGTTCTCAACTCCTCTTGTTACAAACCTAAATTGTTTTTTAATAAAACAATGTACTCCGCCGATAAGAATACATACTCCGGCGATACA
>JANYDJ010000119.1 GCA_025363675.1 Flavobacteriaceae bacterium
GTTGGTGTTTTCACCAACAACTCAACCTTCCCCTCCACCAACCACCCACTATCCCTATCTTTGCCCACATGAAAGTATATAGCCTCACCTATTTTATATTGTTCTGCCTGCTGTTTGTGTTTTCACCAACAACAAATCTCCTCGCCAACCCTGGCGATACCACCCATGTGCTATTTCACAACAAGGTCGATTTAAACTCTTATGGGTATTACGATTTTAAAGGAGCATTCCCCGCTACGGGCAACTCGTGGAACAAAATAATGATGCGTTATACGATGGGCTGCTCATCAACAGGCTGCTCCGGTTGGGATTATACCACCCATATACAATATCTAAAACCTATGGGAGTAATGGATTCGAATATCGCATCTATCGATACCACCACCAAAGATACCACATGGAATGTATATGAAGTAATAGAAAAATTTGAGCTGGCCCGCGTCATCACACCATACGGCACCTATATGAATGCGGGAAGCAATGGTTATAACAACAGCTGGCGAAGAGAGCATTGGTTCGATGTAACCGACTTCGTTTCCCTCCTCCACGATTCTGCCACACTCCGCGATTTCTACTCCGGCTGGAGCAGCGGCTATAGTGTAACCCTCGATTTTTATTTTATAGAGGGCACACCGCCCCGCCCCGTGCTAACCATGCAAAACCTATGGGGGAAAGGTGGAGACAGTTACGGTTATAATAATACTTTCGAAAAAAATGTGATGGTGGAGAAGAAAGTATATATACTGCCCACCACCAAATCGGCCAAACTTACCTTTACCCCATCGGGCCACGGTTTCGATAACAACCTAAACGCTGCCGAGTTTTACGATGAACCTTTCGATGTAAAAGTAAACACTACCAGCATAGCCAAAAGCCATATATGGAATAGCCAGTGCGGGCAAAACCCAACATGGCCCCAAGGAGGCACCTGGATATATAACAGAGCCAACTGGTGCCCCGGCGAAAGGGTAGGAATTTTCAGTTACGAACTTGACAAACATTTGCAAGCCGATACCAACTCCATAGATATAGATTTCGAACCCTATACCACCACAGGCAACCAAGGCCCTAGCTATACTATTAGCTCCATGCTGTTTCAGTATGGCGGTTATAATTATACCAACGAAGCATCTATTGAAGACATTATTTCTCCATCAAAAGATTCAAACTATATACGGCTAAATCCTATTTGCAACAATCCCGTTATCGTTATTAAAAACTATGGCAAAGCAGATTTAACCTCGCTAGAAATTAACTTCGGGCTTGTAGGAAATACAAAACAAATATACCAATGGACAGGACTTATTAAATTTGGAGAATCCCAAAACGTAACTCTACCAATGCTCGACTGGACTGGTGCAAACAAAAATAGTATATTCAATGTCTCTATAAACAAACCCAATGGCCAAGCAGATGAATTCACGCCTAACAACTCCCGTATTTCAAATATCTTGCTCACCCAAAAACTGGATAACAAACTGGTAGTATGGTTCAAAACCAATAACAATGCTAGCGAAAACTCCTATAACTTTAAAGATGCCAATGGCAATGTTATTTTCTCCAAATCAGGATTCGCGGCCGCTACCTTACATAAAGATACTTTCGACCTTCCCAATGGATGTGTGAGTTTTGAATTAATTGACGATGGTGGCGATGGTATTGACTGGTGGGCCAACAAGAAAACTGCGGGCAGCGGTTACCTATGGATCAGAAATATGACCAACACCTTCACCAAAAAAATAAACCCCGATTTTGGCAACGCTATAGTTTATAGGTTTACTACTGCTTATGGTTTGCCAGTTGAAGAAGCTACTAAAAATTCTATTGGATTCCAAGTATATCCCAACCCGGCAAAAACCTTTTTCACTATCGATGCTGAAAATTTGAACAGCCCTGCACAGGTTCAAGTATTTGACTTAACGGGTAAATTAATAGAAACCAAACAATGCATCGGTACCATCACTATCAATACCGAGGCATGGACCAAGGGTTTATATTTTGTAAGAATACAACAAGCTGGTTCTGTATCGAGCTATAAAATTGTAGTGGAGTAATATCAGGTTTCCAAAAGTTTAAAACTTTTGGAAACCTGATAAATAAAAAAGCCCCGACTTGTAGGTCAGGGCAAATATTCTTAAAAGTTAAAAAACTATTTGTTTTGGTAACGTTTGCGGAACTTGTCGATTCTACCAGCTGTATCAATTAAGTTTGATTTACCAGTAAAGAATGGATGGCTCTTGTCAGAAATTTCCAACTTGAATAAAGGGTATTCGTTGCCGTCTTCCCATTTTATAGTTTCTTTGGTATCAACACCGGAACGGGTGATGAACGAATAATCGCATGACATGTCTTTAAATACTACCAGTCTGTAATTATCGGGATGGATTCCTTTTCTCATTTTCTTGTTTATTTTTTTTGGGAGTGCAAAAGTAAGCCATATTCTCAAATATTCCCAAGAATTTTGAGAAAGTTTTTCTATATGCCTGTAAAAGTTTCTGAATATCGTATCCCTAAATACTTCAAATTTGTTGCAAAATAATTCTTATGCAAATTAACACCTCCATTATGCACCACCAACAAGTTGAGCAAAAGCTTAACAGACTAGCGTGGCAGATTTATGAAAAAAACACCAACCAAACCCAAATAATATTGGCAGGTATTGCCCAAAGAGGTTATGCTATTGCCCAGAGATTGGAAAGTGAGTTGAGCTCCATTTCTGGTATCAAAATAGAATTACTCAAAATTACCTTAGACAAAGAAAAACCATCGAGCGAAACTACCAAGGTTGATAAAGACATTGCACCTTTCAGCAATATTCCAGTAGTGGTGGTTGATGATGTTCTCAACTCAGGCCGCACTTTGGTATATGCATTATCTCCGTTTATAAAAAACAAACATCCACAAATAAGTACTTTAGTATTGGTAGACCGCAACCACAGGCGTTTCCCAATACATGCTGATTTTGTAGGGATGTCGTTAGCCACCACTATGCAAGAACATGTAGAAGTAACTTTTGAAGATGGGAAGTTTGAGGTTTTCTTGCAATAGCCAATGAAACTAAAACACATACCCAATATTCTTTCTTCGTACAGATTGGTTGCACTGCCTTTTATTAGCTATGCTATTTATTACGGTTTCCGCGATTGGTTTTTTATATTATTGTTCATCAATTTAGCCACTGATATTTTGGATGGTTTTTTAGCTCGCCGTTTCAAATGGGAAAGCGAGTTGGGAGCCAGGCTCGATTCATTGGCCGATTTAGGTACCTATGCCATGTCATTCTGGGGAATGCTTAGTTTGGAATATGAATTTGTAAGCAACCATTATATTTATTTTCTTATTATAATTGGGATGTATATATTACCTCAAATTATATCATATATCAAGTTCCAAAAATTTCCCAGTTTGCATTTGTATTCCTGCAAATTGGCTGGATATATTCAGGGATTTTTTATGCTATTTTATTATATGGAATGGGGGACAGAGCTTTATTTTAATTTTATGTTTTGGGCAAGTTGTATTGCTGAAATAGAAGAGATATTAATACTACTATTTATACCAACAATGCGTTCCAATTTACAAGGCATATATTGGGTACTTAAAAAAAATAACAAGGTTGAGTAAATAATGTACAGCACCGTTTTACAAATACTTACAGTGTTTTTTGTGGTAAGCTTGTTGCCTGTTTTTTATATTATATTTTTTAAACAGAAAGGCAGCATTACTCTGCTGGAAAAATATATGGTATACCTTCTATTGGCATTGGGCTCTATATATATAATAGACCTTGGCTATGCGTTTTTTTGGGCCATATCAATTGCCGTTTTGGGTTTTTTTGAAATACTGAGTTATATAAAGTTGTATAATAAAAATAGGATATGGGTGGTTATTATATATCTACTTTTTGCACTTGATTTTACTTTTGTAGTTAGTGCACCAAAAACAGATAACAATAATATATTGTACGTTTATACTTTGGTACTTATTTTTGATGGCATGTCGCAATTGGGAGGGCAGATAGCTGGTAAACGTAAACTAACGCCCCGTATAAGCCCTAACAAAACTTGGGAAGGCTTTATCACGGGTCTTGTTTTTTGCTATGTAAGTAGTATCTGTATTCAGATGCAATTGCCCAACTTATTCTCTAATTATATATATTGGATGGGCCCATTTCTAATTAGCATTGCGGCTCTTTGTGGCGACTTGTTGGCTTCATACTATAAACGTGCATGTGGAATAAAAGATTTTAGTAGCGTATTGCCTGGACATGGTGGAATTTTAGATAGATTTGATAGTGTAATGGGAGCGGCGTGGGTAATTTTGCTCTATCAAATGTTATTATAGAGTTGCTTGGTAAAATAAAAATCGTTTACTTTATTTAATTCATGGGTATATAACCTCAAAAAATATATACCATCATGAAAAAATACATCTTATTCATCGCTATTGGCCTCGTATGTTTTAACATCAATGCCCAAACAGAAAAAATAATTAAAACAAGTGTAAAAAAAGCCATTGTATACTTGCAAGGAGCACAGCTATCCACTACTGAAACCGTGATGCTGCCGGCAGGAAATACTAAATTGATTTTTGAAGGAGTGTCTCCCCACTTGCAGGAGGCTAGTTTACAGGCATCGGGCAAAGGACTATTTGTGATATTGGAAACACAATATCAACTTAAATACAAAGAAAAAACAATATCGAATTTGGTCGGGAAGTATACCAAACAAATAACCATAATAGAAGATAGCCTCGAAGAAAATATATATAAGAAAAGCGACGCTGAGAATCGTTATAATACCTTGGAGCTGAAAAAAAACATGCTACTTGCCAATAAAATGATAAAAGGAGAATCGCAAAAAGATTCTTTGCCTTTGCTAAAAGAAGGGCTTAATTTTTTACGCGAGCGATTAAATAATATCATGGCTGAGGAGTTGAAAATATCGAGAGAATTAAAAAAAATAGAAAAAAGCACAGCTGCACTAGAAGAACGCAAACAGAATTTATTGAACATGCAAAATGGCACTAATGAAGATGACGCGAACATTCAACCCGTTCCTCAAATAGTAGTGTCCGTATTTGCAGAGGCCGCCACCACAGCACAACTCACGTTGCAATACTACATAGCCAATGCCAGCTGGACGCCCTTTTATGAACTACATGGAGATGGGAATACCAATATGGTACAACTAAAACAATTAGCTACTATACAGCAACAAAGTGGACTAGATTGGAAAGATGCTTCTATCATACTTTCTACTGCCACGCCCAATCAAAATAGTATTAAACCCCAACTACCCATTTGGTATATATATAACCAGCAAGTATATTATAATGAAAATAGAAAAAACATTCCACAGATGCAAAATAATAATGAATATAAATTACAAGGAAATATTGCTACTAAAAGTAAGGAAACCAAAGATGAACTGCTTGAAATTGATGCAGAAGATATGTCGCTATATACTACCGTATCACAAAATATTTTATTAACCGAATTTGAATTAAAACTTAAATATAATATTCCTAATGATGGGCAAAAACACTATGTAGCTATTCAGAATAAAGATTTGCCTGCAAAATATTTCTTTTCTGCGGTACCAAAATTAGATACCAAAGCATTTTTGATGGCCCAAATAACTGGTTGGGAGGATTTGAATTTAATACCCGGAAATGCCAAAATATATTTTGATGGAAACCTAGCGGGCACTACTGCTATCAATCCAGATATTACTAGTGATACTATGTTATTGAATATGGGCAGAGATAATAGTTTTGTGATACACAAACGCAGATTGAAAGATGAAAGAAAAGAAAAAATAATACATGATGAAGTAATTAAAACATATACCTATGAAGTAATAATTAAAAACACAAAAACTATAGGATTGAATATGCGGGTAGAAGATCAAATACCATTGGTACAACAAGGTATTACAGATGTTCAAGTGGTATTAAAAGATGCTGACGGAGCCAAGTTCAACGAACAAACAGGTAAATTATCGTGGGATTATAAATTGGCTGCCAAGGAATCGAAAAAAATGGTATTTAGTTTTGAAGTGCATAGCCCAAAAGGTAGGGTTTTGGCAGGTTTGTAAGTGTTTGTCATCCTAAGTTTATCGAAGGGCGACAAACTAATAGTACTCCTAAGGCGTCTTCGATAAACTCAGACTGATAGTATTCTAAATAAAAAAATCCACACCTATTTATAGATGTGGATTTTTTATTGGAAGTATTATATATAATATTATAGAATTAGGCGTTTAGCTCGCATCCTTTTTGGGTACCGTATTTTTTTTGATATTATTACGTAAAATTATGACCAACATGATCTGTTTTAAAGCCGTCCACTCGCCGTGGGGGCAATACATTTTACACAAAAAGTATTCAAAAGTGTTTTTGTTTGCAAAGGTGATTCTGCCCATCCGCACAACCAACCGCACTGCAGACCGTGGATGAAATACGCCCACCGCACACAGGGCACCTCTCCCTTCGCTCCTTTCACCACTATCACTTCTGCAAACAAAAATGGCATCTCCTATCATTCTATAAGTTCTGTTTTTTTGTAACATATTATA